>NZ_JAMPNU010000006.1:0-171895 GCF_028479505.1 Providencia sp. PROV205
ACATGTTGAAGGGGGCGGTGACTGCCGGTGATGGTGATGGGTTGACGGGAGCTAGGAGGAGCAATGGAAGAAAAGCGTTTGTATTGGCGTGATGAATGGATGTTTTAGATACAAAGTAGTAAGTAACAACTCACTTGTTGAGGTGGGACTGTGACTGCCGGTGATGGTCGTGGGGTGACGGGAGCTAGGAGGAGCAATGGAAGAAAAGCGGTTGTATTGGCGCGATGAATGGATGTTTTAGATACAAAGTAGTAAGTAACAACTCACTTGTTGAGGTGGGACCGTGGTTACTGGTGATGGTGGTGGGGTGATGGGAGCTAGGAGGAGCAATGGAAGAAAAGCGGTTATATTGGCGTGACAGATGGATATTTTAAACGCAAAGTAGTGAGTAACAACTTACTGGCACTACAGAATGAATTGAAATAATTGGGATAATGTAGAGATAGATTTTAAAGCTAATTATTGAGTATAAATTATGTAAAAGCCTTCTTATTATTTGTAGATAATAAAAATGAGTAACTCTCAATATAAAATATGGGAAATCAATGAGTTGATTGTTGGATATACTCATTGAGAATAAGTAATAAGTTCTAGTGCTTGAAATTATTTCATTTAACCTTGAAACACTCGACAAGACGAATAACATTAGTTAGATTATTTAGCATTCTAGAAGTCTAAACGTATAAACGGAAAAAGGGGGATGAATGATGCCTATTCGTTTACCAGATGAACTACCGGCAGTTAATTTCTTGAAAGAAGAAAATGTTTTTGTTATGACAACAACAAGAGCTAGTCATCAAGAGATCCGCCCCTTGAAAGTGTTGATACTCAATTTGATGCCGAAAAAGATAGAAACTGAAAATCAGTTTCTTCGTTTACTGTCAAACACACCATTACAGGTTGATATTCAACTATTACGAATTGATCAACGAGAGTCAAAAAATACTCCGACAGAGCACTTGAATACCTTTTATTGTGATTTTGAAGACATACAGGATCAGAATTTTGATGGCTTAATTGTAACGGGTGCTCCGCTAGGACTGGTTGAGTTTGATGACGTACTATACTGGCAGCAAATAGAAAAGGTGATAGCTTGGGCAAAGCAACATGTAACATCAACCCTTTTTGTTTGTTGGGCTGTACAAGCCGCTTTAAAGGTGCTGTATGACTTACCAAAATGGACTAGAGAAGAAAAATTATCTGGTATTTACCAGCATGATACATTAGAGCCATATGCTTTGCTGACAAGAGGGTTTGATGGATCATTTTATGCGCCTCACTCTCGTTATGCCGATTTTCCTGAAGATCTTATCCGTCAGCATACGGATCTGGATATTTTAGCAAGTTCACAGGAGGCAGGTGCTTATTTATTTGGGTCAAAAGACAAGCGCTTAGCATTTGTGACAGGCCATCCAGAATATGATGGAGATACGCTTGCACAAGAATATTGGCGTGACCTAGATGCTGGAATTTCGCCTCAGATCCCATGCAATTACTTCAAAAATGATGATCCCAATAATCCCCCAATGGTGAGTTGGCGTAGCCATGGTCACTTGTTGTTTTCAAATTGGTTGAATTATTATGTGTATCAGATCACACCTTTTGATCTTACTAATATGGAACCAACACTAGATTAAAAAAAGAAATATAAATTTAGTAATGACAATAAAATAAGTGTTTTCACTGGTTATACCAGTTTAAATTAGGCTTATATCGTAGAAACAGGTGTCACAGTTAGTCTGAAAGCAGCTATTTATTAGCTGCTTTTTTTATTTCCAACGAAAAATTTCAAAAGTACAGCTTTCTATAATTAGTTGATTTAACGACTATTTAACATTTTATTTAAAGTAAAGGAATGGATGGTCAATTCATTAATTCTTTAAAAATATATTATTATTAATAAGTTACATGTTTATTTTAATCAAATGGAAATCGTTTTTGATTTATTTTTGTTTTGATCTTATGCTTAATTCATAGTCAACGATGAATGAGGGATTGGTCGATGGAGCAGCAACTACCTGTATCGGAATTAACATTCACAAAGAATATTGAACAGCTAGAAAATCAAGTTTTATCTATTGATTCTATTGTATTTCTTTCTAAGTTAGTTGAAGAGTTTCTTCCTCGTAGAGAGAGATTATTAAAAGATAGGGTGCTCAGACAGCAAAAGATCGATGCTGGCTCTTTGCCTAATTTTATTTCGGAATTTGATTCCATAAAAAAATCGAATTGGAAGATTCAAAGTATCCCAGCAGATTTGCAAGATCGCCGTGTCGAAATTACTGGTCCGGTCGAGCGTAAAATGGTGATTAATGCTTTGAATGCTAATGTGAAAGTATTTATGGCGGATTTTGAGGATTCTCTGTCTCCTTCATGGGAAAAATTGATCGATGGTCAAGTCAACTTAGGGGATGCGATTCGTGGTGATATTTCTTATACCAATGAAAGTGGAAAGGTCTACCAATTAAAATCTAATCCTGCTGTTTTGATTGCTCGTGTTCGTGGCCTTCATTTAGATGAAAAACACGTTTTATCAGGAGAGAAGCCGATCCCTGGTGGCCTATTTGATTTCGCTATTTACTTCTTTAATAACTATCAAGCGTTATTAAAAAAAGGGAGTGGCCCTTATTTTTACATCCCAAAACTTGAATCTTGGGAGGAAGCAAAATGGTGGAGCGATGTCTTTAGTATGGCTGAAGATTTGGTGGGGATACCTCGGGGCACGATCAAAGCAACCGTACTGATTGAAACATTACCCGCAGTATTCCAAATGGATGAAATCTTGTACCACATGCGCCACCATATCGTGGGGCTGAATTGCGGGCGCTGGGACTACATATTTAGTTATATCAAAACTCTGAAGGAGCACGCAGATCGCGTCTTGCCAGACCGCCAAGTTGTCACAATGACACAATCATTTTTAAGTGCTTATTCGCGCTTATTAATTAAAACGTGTCATCGCCGTGGTGCATTTGCGATGGGGGGAATGTCTGCTTTTATACCGAGTAAAGATCCTCAAGAAAATGAAACTATTTTAGCGAAAGTAAAAGCAGACAAAGAGTTAGAAGCGAAAAATGGGCACGATGGCTCTTGGATTGCACATCCGGGCTTAGCGGATACCGTTATGAGCGTGTTTAATCAAGCTCTTGGTGGGCAGCAAAACCAGCTACATGTATCCCGTGATTTCGATGAAGAAATCTCGGCTGACCAGCTATTAGAGCCTTGTGCCGGTGAGCGAACAGAAGCAGGCATGCGAGCTAATATTCGTGTTGCGGTTCAATACATTGAAGCATGGATCTCAGGGAATGGCTGTGTACCCATCTATGGTTTGATGGAAGATGCTGCGACAGCAGAAATTTCACGGACTTCAATTTGGCAGTGGATCCGTCACGGTAAAACATTGTCCACCGGTGAGAAAGTCACTAAGGCTTTATTTGAAGAAATGCTGGATGAGGAATTACAAGTTATTCAAAAAGAACTTGGTGATAAGCGTTTTCAAAGCGGTCGTTTTCGTGAGGCTGCAGAACTGATGAGGCGCATTACAACACAGGATGAACTTATAGAATTCCTAACTATCCCCGGATACCAATTATTAGATTAAGCATAGTAAATAAAAAATTCGATAAACCCTACATATTCTTATAAAGGAAGTGGATCATGACAACATCGCGCTTAGAACAAATTGCCGAATTAGAAAATGAGTGGAAAAAACCACGTTGGAAAGGCATTACTCGCCCATATACAGCCGAAGAAGTGGTGAAATTACGTGGTTCTGTGAATATTGAACACTCTTTAGCGCGCAAAGGTGCAGAGCGTTTTTGGGATCAGTTACATGGTGGTTCAAAGAAAGGCTATGTAAATGCACTGGGCGCTTTAACGGGTGGGCAAGCGCTACAACAAGCGAAAGCAGGTATTGAAGCTATTTATTTATCAGGTTGGCAGGTTGCTGCGGATGCAAATACGTCATCGAGTATGTATCCAGACCAATCACTTTACCCTGTTGATTCAGTGCCATCAGTAGTTAAGAAAATTAATAATACATTTCGTCGTGCAGACCAAATTCAGTGGGCGAATGGTATTGGCCCTGACAACAAAGAGTATATTGATTATTTTTTACCTATTGTCGCAGATGCGGAGGCGGGTTTTGGTGGTGTATTAAATGCCTTCGAACTCATGAAAAATATGATAGAAGCGGGGGCCGCAGCTGTCCATTTTGAAGACCAATTAGCCGCGGTTAAAAAATGCGGTCATATGGGTGGGAAAGTTCTTGTTCCTACTCAAGAAGCGATTCAAAAACTGGTTGCAGCTCGTTTAGCGGCGGATGTTTCAGGTGTACCAACTATTTTGGTTGCTAGAACGGATGCCGATGCTGCAGACCTTTTAACATCTGACTGCGATGATTATGATGCGGCATTTGTTACTGGGGAACGCACCTCTGAAGGTTTTTTCCGTACTAAAGCAGGAATTGAGCAAGCGATTAGCCGCGGGCTCGCTTATGCACCATATGCAGATCTTGTTTGGTGCGAAACGTCAAAACCTGACCTTGAAGCAGCAAGACAGTTCGCTGAGGCTATTCATGCTAAATATCCAGGTAAGCTATTGGCTTATAACTGTTCTCCATCTTTCAATTGGAAAAAGAATTTAGATGACAGCACGATCGCGCGTTTCCAAGACGAACTTTCAGCAATGGGTTATCGCTTCCAATTCATTACGTTAGCAGGTATTCACAGCATGTGGTTCAACATGTTTGATTTGGCTCACTCTTATGCACAAGGTGAGGGCATGAAACATTATGTTGAAAAAGTTCAAGAATGTGAGTTTGCTGCAATGAATAAAGGCTATACCTTCTCTTCACATCAGCAAGAGGTAGGAACCGGCTATTTTGATAAAGTGACAACCGTTATTCAAGGTGGGGCTTCATCAGTAACGGCTTTAACTGGTTCAACTGAAGAAGAGCAATTCTAGTTAGATTATTTTCCTTTCAATCGGTGTTTCTGGTGTCTTTATTGGTTAGCTATATCTGTTAATTTTTCAGGCACGTTTAGTGCCTGTTTTTTATTCAAAGTGAGTCTGTATTCTTATAGGAGTGGTTATGATATTGACGACAGAACAGATAATAGCGCAAACCATTTTACAGGGTTTTGATGCGCAATATGGCCGCTTCCTTGAAATAACCTCAGGCGCACAAGAAAGGTTTGAACAGGCAGATTGGCATGCCATTCAGCATGCGATGAAAAGACGAATTCAATTGTATGACCATCATGTTGGCTTAGTTGTCGCTCAGCTACAGTTTATGGGGTTAGTGCAATCTTTAACCCCTGATAAATTGGCACAAATAAAAAATATTTATAAAACCTTATTACCGGATTACCCAAGGTTTGAAATAGCAGAAAGCTTTTTTAATTCCGTTTATTGTCGGCTATTTCAGCATCGGGAGCTGACACAAGATAACCTATTTATTTTTACGTCTCAGCCTGCGAGGCGCTTTTCTATTTCGCCTAGGCCGTTATCTCGCGAATATGTTGTTAATAATAATTTAGAGGGATTATTGTTTACAATGTTAAGTGGATTACCACTAAGGCTAAAGTGGCGGAATCTGGATTTCGATATTCATTGTATTATCAATGTATTGGAAATCAGATTTCCCGATATTGAAAACCAAAAAGTCAGCTTCCATATCGCAAATGAGCTATTTTATCGTAATAAGGCAGCTTGGTTGGTCGGTAAAATTTATATTAATGATGAGGTTTATCCATTCTTACTCCCTATTCATCATGATGATTGTCAGTACATTTATATCGATACCTGTTTAACTGAGTTTGATGAAGCCAGTATTGTGTTTGGTTTTGCTCGGTCCTATTTTATGGTGTATGCCCCTTTTCCAGCAGCTCTGGTTTTTTGGTTGAGGGAGATTTTACCCAGCAAGTCAATTGCTGAATTATATATGGCAATTGGCTGTCAAAAACATGGAAAAACAGAGTATTACAGAGAGTATCTCGCCTATATTAATTTTTCACGAGAGCAATTTACCGTCGCTCCAGGCGTGAAAGGAATGGTGATGTTAGTCTTTACATCGCCTTCGTTCGACCGTGTTTTTAAAATTATTAAGGACCAATTTGCCCCACAAAAACAGGTGACACGAGAACGGGTTTTAGAATGCTATCGTTTGGTTAAAGAGCACGATAGAGTTGGTCGCATGGCTGACACCCAAGAGTTTGAAAATTTTGTGATTAGCAAATCTGCTATCAGCGATGAACTAATGACGGAGTTATTGAAAGAAGCTCCATCTCAAATTGAAGATTTAGGCGATAACATATTGATTCGTCATCTGTATATGGAAAGAAAGATGATCCCATTGAATATCTATATGGATAATGCCACTGATGCGCAATTACATCATTCATTGAATGAATATGGTTTGGCGATTAAGCAATTAGCGGCTGCAAATATTTTCCCCGGAGATATGTTGTTTAAAAATTTTGGCGTAACGCGTCATGGCCGTGTTGTCTTTTATGATTATGATGAAATCTGTTATATGACAGAGGTGAATTTTCGTAAAATTCCTGAGCCATTATACCCTGAGCAAGAGTTATCGAGTGAGCCATGGTATAGCATTGGTGAGCAAGATGTTTTTCCTGAAGAGTTTGCTTCTTTTATTTGCCAAAATGAGAAAATTCGTCATTACTTGCAACAATATCATGCAGATTTATTTTCCGCAGATTATTGGCAAAAGTTACAAAATAGGATTTTGGCGGGGCACGTAGAAGATGTTTATGCTTATCGTGAGGAATTACGTTTTTGTCATAAACTCAATGAGGTTGCATAATTTTAATCGTATTAATTAAAGAGGGTCAAAAACGACCCAGCAAGTGACTGAGCCGTTTTTCGGGGCACTATCTTTTGGCGCCTTGTACAGCCTCTTGTGCAAGTTGGGTAATTTTTTCGTAATTACCTGAATTCAGTGCTTCTTCAGGAACGAGCCAAGAACCACCAATGCACAGAACACTATCTAATTCTAAATAGCTAAGGTAATTAGCTAGCGATATTCCACCCGTTGGACAAAATTTGACTTGTGAGAAAGGGCCGGCAATGGCTTTTAACGCTTTAACCCCACCGTTGGCTTCTGCTGGAAAAAATTTAAACGCTTTCAAGCCATATTGCATACCAAGCATAAGTTCAGAAACGGTTGAAATACCTGGAATTAAAGGAATATTTCCTTTAGTGGCGGCATTGAGCAATTCATCCGTCAAGCCGGGGCTGATTGCAAATTGTGCTCCAGCTTCAGTGACTTCAGCAAGTTGTTTTGCATTGATAACAGTGCCTGCGCCAATAATCGCTTCAGGTACTTCTTTCGCAATGAGGCGAATAGCATCAATAGCACATTCAGTGCGTAAAGTGACTTCTAAAACGTTAACACCACCTTTGACTAATGCTTTTGCAAGAGGAACCGCTTGTTCTAATTTTTTAATAACAATAACAGGGACGACAGGGCCTTGTTTTAATACGCTTTCAGCGGTCATTTTCCAATTATTCATTTTCTATTCCTATTCAATGAAAATAGATTAAAAATCAATGCTACAAGCGCCTTCTTCGGCACCTGATAAGTGTCTTCTTAATGCACCGAAAAGTTCCCTTCCACAACCACTACGCTCAGCAGTTAAATCAGCCTCAAAGGGTTGGCGTTTATTGAGTTCTTCTTCTTCAACCAGTAATTGTAGTTCTCCGGTCAATGCATTTACCCTAATAATATCGCCATTTTTTACTTTTGCTAACAGTCCACCATTGTAAGCTTCAGGCGTGACATGAATTGCGGAGGGTACTTTGCCAGACGCTCCAGATAAGCGGCCATCAGTAACGAGTGCGACTTTGTAGCCTTTATCCATAAGTACACCAAGAGGCGGCATTAGCTTATGAAGTTCAGGCATGCCATTTGCAGATGGCCCTTGGAAGCGGACAACGATGATACAATCTTTATTGAGTTCACCTGCTTCAAAGTGTGCGGCAATCTCATTTTGATTGTTAAATACGACTGCTGGAGCCTCAATAATTTGATTTTCTTCAGGAACAGCTGATGTTTTCATCACTGCGCGTCCTAAATTACCAGACAGTAATTTTGTGCCTCCATGAGGAGAGAAAGGGCGGTCTATATCAGCAATAACATCCAGATTGAATGAGGACTCTGGTCCTTCTCGCCATGCAAGTTGGCCATTGTTTAACCAAGGCTCCAAGGTGTAATTTGTTAGACCAAATCCTGCGACGGTATGGACATCGTTGTGCAATAAACCTTTTTGTAATAGCTGGCGGATAAGTAAAGCTACACCACCCGCAGCTTGGAATTGGTTGATATCTGCTTGGCCATTAGGATAGATACGGCAAATGAGTGGAACAATGGCAGAAATATCAGAAAAATCATCCCAATTGATAATGATCCCTGCGGCTCTTGCTATAGCCACAAGATGCATGGTTAAGTTAGTTGAGCCTCCCGTCGCGAGTAATGCGACGATACCGTTAACAATCACTTTTTCGTCAACCAGTTGACCAATAGGTAAATACTGGCCTGACTGCTCAGTTAAACGTGTAATTTGTCGTGCGGCGGCTTCTGTTAATGCATCTCGTAGTGGAGAATCGGGCGGTACAAATGACGCACCGGGTAGATGTAACCCCATCACTTCCATCATCATTTGATTTGAGTTAGCCGTACCATAGAAAGTACAGGTACCTATCCCATGGTAAGACGCAGCCTCAGCCTCTAATAAAGCGAGTCTATCAACCTTGCCTTCAGCATACAGCTGGCGAATGCGAACTTTTTCTTTATTTGGTAAACCCGTAGCCATTGGGCCTGCTGGAACAAATATTGCGGGAAGGTGGCCGAATGAAAGTGCACCAAGCATTAAACCAGGAACAATTTTGTCGCAAATGCCTAAATAGAGTGCGCCATCAAACATATTGTGGGATAGACCAATGGCGGTTGACATGGCAATGACATCTCGACTTAACATCGATAACTCCATCCCATCTTGACCTTGGGTTACACCATCGCACATTGCGGGAACACCTGCAGCGACTTGGCCAATCGAGCCGGATTCTAATAATGCTTTTTTGAGTTGTTCTGGATACTTATCGTATGGACGATGTGCTGAAAGCATATCATTGTAGGAATTGATGATAGCAATATCAGAGCGAGTCATGCTTTTAAGAATTTGTTTTTCTTCGCTTTGACAGGCTGCAAAACCATGGGCAAGGTTACCACAAGCTAATGATGCTCGATGAACAGTCATACTACGAGCCTGCTCTATTTTCTTGAGGTAAGCGGCTCGAGTTTTCACGGAACGAGAAATGATACGTTGAGTGATGCGATCAAGTTCTTTATTGATCACCGAAGGATTTGTCACTTTAGAGGTGGTCATGCTCATGATAATTGCTCCATAGCGCAGTAAAATGGTGAATCAAACTGCAAGTCAATTTGGGGTGTACCTATCGTTATTTGCTCGAGTACTATAGCATCAATGTTACCGGTAACATTGTTCAATGAAAATGGAGGCGTTGCAATATGGAAAATGAATATTCGAAGCTATCTGTGATCTGAATCAAATTTATATTATGGTATGGACAGGGTAGAAAATAGACAAATAAGCATGCTATAGTGGCTTTATTGATTATTTTATCATCAAATTCAATTAGATAATTACAGAAGGTTAGGTCGTATCAATGAGAAGAGCGCAAGAATGTTAAGGCTAGCTATAGCGGCATGTATATTGCTATTGGCAAATTTTGTAAGGGCTGAAGTGATTTTAGTTTCGGGCTCATATAAAGTCTTAAATGAAGTTTTTAATGAGCAAGCAGCAATGCAATTACATAATGCGTCACAAGCAGACAAAATTGATGCAATGACTCAACGTTTTTTAACGACGCCTTATAATAAGCAAACATTGAATATGAGCCCGTTATCAGCCGAAGAATTAGTCATTAATTTGAAAGAAATGGACTGTATGACATTTATAGAGTACACCGAAGCTTTTAAGCGTTCTAAAAACTATGAACAGTTTGTTTTAAATTTAATCAATATTCGTTATATCAGTCAAAATATTACATTTAAACATCGTCGGCATTTTTTTTCTGATTGGGCACAAGAGCCTGAAGCGATTGTGGTCGATATTACCAATGAAATAAGTTCACATGCAGTTAAGGTAAATAAACGACTTAATTTTAAAAACCATAATCAGATGTATATATCGGGATTGCCGGTTAAAAATAGGTTAATAACCTATATTCCAACAGAATATGTAGATGATGACTTGGTGTTGAGGTTGAATGCAGGGGATTACATTGGTATTTATTCAAAGGATAATGGGTTAGATGTCAGCCATGTGGGGGTTGTAATACGTAGGGGGAACAAGACAATATTTAGAAATGCTTCTTCACTACGTGGAAATCTTCAGGTCATTGATATTGAATTGAGTGATTATTTAAAAGGAAAGTCTGGTATTGTTGTTTTTAGACCTAAATCAGATAATTAGTCTATTTATTTTTGATATAAAAAATAAGTAAACTCAAGTTTATGTATGTATAAAATCAATACATAAAATAAAATCAATACATGCAATAAAATAGTTTAATAATGAAAATTATACAATTGTTTTTATTGGTTGCTAATCATTGCTAGTTACATTTAAAATGTAAAAATATATTAAAATATCGATTTGATCAAAAAAAATATATATAAATATTATTTTATACCAAAAAGAGAAAAACTTTTATAAAGCAATGGATTACTTTGTAAATATGACTGGGGTCTCTTTTTTTTGTATATAAAGATGATGTTTACCTATTGTTCTTGCCATCTTTGATTGTTCATAACTATTTTAAAAGGTGATAATTAATTTTATAATGAGTAATACTAGCTAAATTATTTGTCTTATTTAAATTTAGGAGATGGTTATGCATATCGCTAAAAATAAAAATGTTTATGCATTATTAGGTAATCATTTACGTAAGGCTAGAGTAAGTAAAGGATTATCAGGGAATGAGTTAGGCGAAATTATTCATTTGAGTCAACAGCAAGTATCACGATATGAGTTAGGTATTAATAAGTTGAGTTTAGATAAACTGATTGAAATTGTGATTTTTTTAGACATCGATATTAATGAAATTACTAAAATTATTGCTAAGCAGGTTGAATATGAAAAAATGAGTTAGTGGTAACCAAAGTAAAATGCTTTTTATTTTCTATTTATGAAATTATTATAAATAATTTATTTTCTTTAAAGGTTTTTAGTATAAGAATGGGGTGTCACTTATACGTATAGGGAACTAGATGATTAATTTTTCAGAACGCTAGAAAAATAAATTTTATGGTAAGTATTTAAAATTGAAAATAATTTGGAATTAAATTATAGAAATAAGAATAATCAATTTCATGTTTTTTTATTTTTAAAGTGAATTTATTAGTGTTCATAATGACAAGTTTTCTGGAGTTTATCTCTGTTTCTTCCAATGTTTCCTGCCATTTTAGGTAAGGAGACCGTTCTAGTAAATATTAAAGCCTTTTTTGTTTCTAATATGAGCTAAAAAGGTTTTAACATGATGTATTTAAAGATTTATTTTATTGTCTCTTATCTATATTCTTATGAATAAAAGGCGTCGCAGTGCTGTTGATGCATGAAAATTGATAGTATTGCTGACGACACAATGCTTAAATAAAGCTTAATGAATAATAGATGAAGGTTATGGTTCGATGTTCAAGTATATAGGGATATTATTTGCCTTTTTGCTATTAGGCTGTTCGGCTTCGAACAACGGTTACTATCTTGATAACCGTTACCCATCAAAAAATAGTAGTCAACGTATTCAATATATCATTATTCACTATACAGTCTCTGATGATGCGCATTCTATAACTCTGCTAACACAAGGCAAAGTGAGTTCCCATTACCTTGTTCCGAGTGTACCTGAAACTAAAAATGGTCTGCCTGTTGTGTTACAGCTCGTTCCTGAATCGTTAAAATCATGGCATGCAGGTGAAAGCTATTGGCGACAGCATAATGGTCTGAATGATACTTCTATTGGAATTGAAATCGTCAATGCAGGATTGCAAAAGGATGTAAAAGGAAAACTGCATTGGGCCCCTTATAATGAAGCGCAAATTGTTGCCTTGATCCCTCTCGTCAAAGATATTATGCAGCGGTATAACATTCCCCCAGAGAATATTATTGGCCACAGTGATATTGCTCCACTGCGCAAGCAAGATCCGGGTAAGGCATTTCCATGGCAACGTCTTGCTCAAAATGGAATAGGCGCTTGGCCAGACCCTAACACAGTGACTAAATTTCTAGCGGGGCGTAATGCCAATGAGCCTGCAAACGTGCTACGCGTTCAAAAAGCGCTTAATTATTATGGTTATTCAACAATTCCGTTATCAGGTAAGTTAGATCCACAGACGAAAAAAATATTACGTGCTTTCCAATTGCATTTCCGCCCGCGGGATATTGAAGGACAAGCGGACGCTGAAACAGAGGCTATCGCATTAGCACTCATTGAAAAGTATCGTGATATGCAAAAATTTAAGTTATTTGAGAAGACCTCGCAGTTGCCTAATGTTTCGACAAATCAGCAAGGCGACTAGCAGGAAGTGAAAATGCTCTATTAGGTTGATTCAAAGTGAAATACAAGTTGTTTCGTATTTCACTTTTACTGTTTGGTTAGCGGTTTGCGCCATATTCATGGCTTATTTCTTTTGCAGCTTTGATAACCATGGCGCCTAATTCAGTAATGCGGTCATCGGTGATTCGAGATAATGGGCCTGAAATAGAAATGGCTGCAAAAGCGTCTTTGTGCTCATCATAAATACAAGCTCCAATACAGCGTAACCCTAAAGCATGCTCTTCGTCATCATAAGAAAAGCCTTGTTTTTTAGCCTGTTGTAAATTCTCTTTTAAGGCTGATGGGTTAGTTAATGTATAAGGCGTATAAGCATGTAAACCTTTACGGCTTAAAAGTGGAATTAGTTTATCTTCCGGTAAGTTAGCAATGAATGCTTTACCTGCCCCCGAGGCGTGTAATGGCAGTTTTCCACCGATCGGTGCTGACATTCTCATTAGCGCATTACATTGTACTTGGTCAACAATAACGGCATCGTACTCGGTATGGTCTAGGATCGCTAAGTTGACGGTTTCCCCTGATTCATCCATTAAGCGGCGCAGTATCGGGTGAACAAGGGCTAATAAATTGCGACTTTCTAAGAAGCTACTACCAATGATAAAAGCATGAGAAGCAATAACCCATAGGCCTAAATCACCCGTTTGACGAACAAAACCATGTTGTTCTAATGTCATTAATAGGCGGTGTGTTGTTGAGTTTGGTAAGCCAGCTTGCATCGCAAGGTCTGTGAGGGCGATCCCCCCTGTTGATTCGGAAATATATTCCAACAGTGTTAAGCCACGACTTAATGACTGTACTTGTCCTGCTGCAGCTGCGCCACTCGCCGGCCCTTTTGCTTTTTTAAGTTTCTTAGTAATTGGTGCCGTTGCCATTAAGTCTCTCCTGACTGTCATTTTGCTTCTATTATGAACTATTTCACCTGAAAATACTCATCGGATCAGTGAAAAGTGTGCTCTTGTGCAACCTTGAAAAACTCTCATCATAACAGCGAATTTTCGCATGAGAAGTTGTGATAGGATGTTAAAAGTAAAAATTTGACTTATTTCTCAGTGTTCCATTTCAGGAGGGCAGTGCAGTGTCCGCAAAAGTTAATCAATTAGAACAAGAATTAAAAAAACGTATATTGGTATTAGATGGTGCAATGGGAACAATGATCCAACAACATAAGTTGTCGGAAGCCCAGTTTCGCGGTGAACGATTTGCGGATTGGCCGAGTGATCTAAAGGGAAATAACGACCTATTAGTCTTAACTCAACCAGATATCATTCGTGATATTCATTCTCAATATTTTGAAGCTGGGGCGGATATTGTTGAAACCAATACCTTTAACTCAACATCCATTGCGATGGCTGATTATAAAATGGAATCGCTTTCCGCTGAAATTAACGAAGTTGCTGCGCGCCTTGCCCGTGAGTGTGCCGACGAGTGGACACATAGAACCCCTGAAAAGCCGCGTTATGTCGCTGGCGTATTAGGCCCGACAAACCGTACCGCGTCTATTTCTCCTGATGTAAATGATCCGGCTTATCGCAATATTACCTTTGATCAACTCGTTGAAGCTTATCGCGAATCTACACGATCCTTAGTGAAAGGCGGTGTGGATCTGATCATGATCGAAACCATTTTTGACACATTGAATGCGAAAGCCGCGATCTTTGCGGTAGAAACCGAACTGGAAGCTTTGGGTGTTTCTCTGCCAATTATGATCTCGGGTACGATCACGGATGCCTCTGGCCGTACATTATCAGGGCAAACAACAGAAGCTTTTTATAACTCGTTGCGCCATGCGCAGCCAATATCATTTGGCTTGAACTGTGCATTAGGCCCTGATGAACTTCGTCAGTACATTTCTGAATTATCAAGGATTGCTGAATGTTATGTTAGCGCGCACCCTAATGCGGGGCTACCAAATGCGTTTGGAGAGTATGACCTTGATGCACAAAATATGGCTGAACAAATTCATGAATGGGCAACCGCAGGGTTCCTGAATATTGTTGGTGGATGTTGTGGAACGACGCCATTACATATCAAAAAAATGGCAGAAGCAGTAAAAGGCATCACGCCACGTCAATTACCGTCACTCCCTGTTGAATGCCGCTTATCCGGTTTAGAACCACTAAATATTGGCGAAAAATCATTATTTGTGAACGTTGGGGAAAGAACCAACGTGACTGGTTCGGCAAAATTTAAGCGGCTGATTAAAGAAGAAAATTACCAAGAAGCCTTAGATGTAGCGCGTCAGCAAGTTGAAAATGGTGCACAAATCATCGACATCAATATGGATGAAGGAATGCTGGACTCCCATGCAGCGATGGTACGTTTCTTGAATCTAATTGCTGGCGAGCCAGATATTGCACGCGTGCCGATTATGATTGACTCCTCAAAATGGGAAGTGATCGAGGCGGGGCTTAAGTGTATACAAGGTAAGGGGATAGTTAACTCAATCTCAATGAAAGAGGGGGTTGAGGCGTTTATTGAGCACGCTAAATTATTGCGTAAATATGGTGCTGCCGTGGTCGTCATGGCATTTGATGAAGTTGGCCAAGCAGATACACGTGAGCGGAAAATTGAAATTTGCCGCCGTGCTTATCAGATCCTTACCGAAGAGGTGGGCTTCCCACCTGAAGATATCATTTTTGACCCGAATATTTTTGCCGTAGCCACCGGAATCGAAGAGCATAATAACTATGCAGTTGATTTTATTGAAGTCTGTAAGGATATCAAGGCTCAGTTACCTCATGCGATGATTTCTGGTGGGGTTTCCAACGTCTCCTTTTCATTTAGAGGGAACGACCCTGTCCGTGAAGCAATTCATGCTGTTTTCTTGTATTACGCCATTCGTAATGGAATGGATATGGGGATCGTTAATGCAGGGCAGCTTGCCATCTATGATGATTTACCCGCGGAATTAAAAGATGCTGTTGAAGATGTGATTTTAAACCGCCGTGATGACAGCACTGAACGCTTACTTGAGCTGGCGGAAAAATACCGTGGAGCAGGGGCTGGAGAGCAACAAGTTCAACAAGCAGAATGGCGTAGTTGGGAAGTGGAAAAGCGCCTTGAGTATGCACTAGTGAAAGGGATTACCGAATTTATCATTGAAGATACGGAAGAAACTCGCCAACGTGCTTCCAGCCCAATCGAAGTGATTGAAGGCCCTTTAATGAACGGTATGAATGTGGTTGGTGACCTATTTGGGGAAGGCAAAATGTTCTTACCTCAAGTGGTGAAATCTGCTCGGGTGATGAAACAAGCTGTAGCCTATTTAGAACCCTATATTCAAGAGCTTAAGCAATCAGGTAGTAGTGCAGGAAAAATCTTGCTCGCTACCGTAAAAGGCGATGTTCATGATATTGGTAAAAATATTGTTGGGGTTGTATTGCAATGTAATAACTATGAAATCATTGACTTAGGTGTGATGGTTCCGTGTGAAACTATTCTAAAAACAGCACGTGAAGAGAACGTTGATATCATTGGTTTGTCTGGGTTGATCACGCCATCGCTTGATGAAATGGTGCATGTGGCAAAAGAGATGGAAAGACAAGGGTTTACCTTGCCATTATTGATAGGTGGAGCAACAACATCAAAGGCACATACCGCTGTAAAAATTGAGCAAAACTATAGTGGGCCAACGACTTATGTGCAAAATGCTTCACGCACCGTGGGAGTGGTGGCTGCATTATTATCAGAAACACAAAAAGCAGATTTTGTGGCGCGCACTCGTCGTGAATATGAAACCGTTCGTCAGCAACATGGCCGTAGAAGGCCAAAAACCCCTCCTGTAGCACTGGATGTGGCGCGAGCGAATGCCGTGAAGATTGATTGGCAAAATTACCAACCTCCGGTACCAAAATTCCTTGGTATTCAAGAAGTCACAGCACCTATTTCAACCTTGAGAGGCTATATAGACTGGACGCCATTTTTTATGACATGGTCTTTAGCAGGTAAATATCCGCGAATTTTAGAAGATGAAGTGGTGGGTTCTGAAGCTCGTAAGCTATTGAAAGACGCTAATAATATGTTAGATAAGCTAGATAAAGACGGCTTATTAACACCAAAAGGTATTTTTGGCTTATTCCCTGCAAACCGGGTTGGGGATGATGTGGAAATTTATACCGATGAGTCGCGAAACCAGGTGCAAGTGATGGGGCTGAATTTACGCCAACAAACCTTAAAAACGGAATTTCCAAACTATTGTTTATCTGACTTTGTCGCGCCAAAGGATAGCGGTAAAGCTGACTATATTGGGGCTTTCGCTGTGACTGGGGGCTTAGAAGAAGATGCGCTTGCTGATGAATATGAACAACAGCATGATGATTATAATAAAATCATGGTTAAAGCGCTGGCGGATAGACTAGCGGAAGCGTTTGCTGAATATCTACACCAACAAGTCCGTATGCGTTATTGGGGTTATGCGGCTGATGAAAACTTGAGTAATGAAGAGCTTATTCGTGAAAATTACCAAGGAACCCGTCCTGCACCGGGGTACCCGGCTTGCCCTGAGCATACAGAAAAGGCAAAAATTTGGCAGTTACTTGATGTGGAAGCAAAAATTGGTATGCAGCTCACCAGTTCTTATGCGATGTGGCCAGGCGCCTCAGTGTCAGGCTGGTATTTTAGTCATCCAGAAAGTAAATATTTTGCGGTAGCTCAGCTACAAAAAGACCAAATTGAGGATTATGCAAAACGTAAAGGGATGTCAGTGACAGAGTTAGAACGTTGGTTAGCGCCAAACTTAGCTTATGATCCTGAAGATTAAAACAAGATCAATATATTGATTTTTCATGTATTCGGCACCATCTTATAGGTAATACATTAGAGGGGTCCAATGATGAGCTATGAATTTATTATTGAAGAAGAACTGCCACGCTCGGCAGTTTTTCCTTATCAGATCCAAAACAGCGCGGCGCCTGAAACCTTTATGATGAGTGAAGATGCGGTGAGTGCCATGATGAGTGTGTTACAAATCATGGACAAGCTTGATACCGATGATTCACTGGGTGAGCACTGTTTTAATCAGATTTGGTTAAGAAGTGAGCTAACGCCTGCGAGAGCAGAAGAGATTTATCTGTTTTTAGAAGAAAATTTAGCGGTGGAACCTATCCCTTCAGAGGAGGAAATCACGGCTTTTCATCAAGCCCAACTCGATGAAAATAAGCTGTTATCCCAAGAAAGCCCTAAAGACGGTATGGTACCCGTGCATAAATTTTCGACCAATGATGGTTGGCTGGTGACTACGAAAGAGTGTGAATGGATTGCCGAAGTCTTTTCACCAGAGCTGGTTAGCGAAAACCACTTTGTGGTTTCTCAGATCTCTGAGCTGTGTAAGATTAGCTATCGCACATTGGAAGCTCTGCTAATTGAGTGGGGTAAATTTAATTTATTTGCCAGCAAACACGGTGGTTACCGCGTTAATTAAGAACTGTAGCTTATTAAGGAGACAAAAGTTTCAGCAAGAAACTGGCGTCTCCTCCGTTTTCTGAATAATTCCTTTGTAATTCTACTTTTTCAGCCAACATCCCTTATGAATTTTTTATTGGAATGATATGTTAATGACATAACGCCAATAAATGGGTCATGGTGATGAAATTACGTTCTTTTCTGTTAGTTCTCTATGTTAGCGGTATTTCCCTTGCGCAAGCTGGCAATATCGTTGAAGCGCCTTCGACGAAAAATAAACCGGATACGCTACAGGCACAGCCTAAAAGTACGCCTATGCCTGATGAGTTCAAAGCCAAATTAAAGCTAGCGAATGCTGGTGATGAAGAGGCGATGGTAGATGTTGGGCTTGCCTATATGGATGGGACTGAATTTTTAGCGGTCAATGAGAAAGAGGCTTACCGCTGGTTTAAAAAAGTGGCTGACCGAGATAATACGGATGGAGACTATTATTTAGGGATGTTGCTGCAAAATCAGGAAAAATACCAACAAGCGGAAAAGTGGTATCGCCGAGGTGCCGAAAAAGGCGATGCTTATTGCCAATATGCGATGGGTTACTTATATGAACATGGTATTGGGGTTGAGCAAAATTTAAAGCAAGCGAAAGCATGGTATGCAGAAGCCGCAGAGCAAGAACACGCTAACGCACAGTTTGCCATGGGGCTATTTTACCATGATGGTTTAGGTGGTGGTATTGACTACCAAAAGGCGCGTGAGTGGTATGAAAGAAGTGCGGGCAATAATATTGCAGCCGCAGTGAATAACTTAGCGGTGATGTATGAAAATGGTGAAGGCGTAGAACTGGATGATGAAATGGCGATTTACTTATATCGCCAAGCCGCCAATATGGGCTCTGCAACAGCGCAAGTAAATATGGGGGACTTTTATCAAGAAGGCCATAGCGCAATAGAAAAAAATAGCTACCAAGCAATGTACTGGTATAAACGCGCGGCGCAACAGAACAATATTGCGGCTCAATTGGCGATTGCGAAAGCCTATGAACAAGGCAATGGCGTTGGCAAAGACCTTGCTGAAGCCTTTATCTGGTATGAACGTGCTGCACAAAATGAATCCCAAGATGCAGGAATGAAGGTAGCTGAATTCTATGAAAAAGGGTTAGGCGGGGTTAAAAAAGACCCCAAAAAGGCTGTTGAGTGGTATATATCACTTGCCAACAGTGATGGTAAAGAGGCTCAAATTAAGTTAGCAGAACTGTATGTGTCTGGAGAGCTGAAAAATGTTGATGTGAATGACATTTTGAGTTGGTTGCTGATTGCTCAAGAAAATAGCATTGAGGCTCAAAACCAGTTAGCTATCTTTTATTTAACGGGAACAGGTGTGGCGAAAAACACACACAGAGCACGGCAATTGCTGGAAAAAGCGGCATTTAAAAAGAATAGCGATGCTCAAAATAACCTTGCGGTGATGTATGCACGAGGCGAGGGCGGTGAAAAAAATATTTTCCGTTCGGTAATGTGGTTTGAACGAGCGGTAGAACTCGGTAATGAAACTGCAAAAGGGAACTTGGCGCTTTTAAAACAGAATAACGGTGTGACGGGCAAGATGCTGCAATACACCAGCAATGTTACACAACCCAGCAAACAGGCTGGAGGGGATTAACTGCATAATATAGAAGGCGATCGTCACGATCGCCTTCTGGTATTTTGATCAAACTTCCACACTATTCAAATAAATTACTGTGCAAGGTACGAACAATCTCTTCAGCATCATTTCCGGGTACCAATAAACAAATATTGTGGCTACTTGCGCCATAGCTGATCATGCGAATATTGAATGACTCAAGTGCGCCAAAAATTTGCCTTCCTAGGCCATTCACTTGCGATAGCTCATTACCAATGATTGCGACGAGCGCTAAATCCTCTTCCACTTCGACACGACATAATGCGGATAACTCAGTCATTAGCGCATTGGTGAGTAAACTACCGTTAGTTCCTGTTGAGCCTGTTGTGTCTAAGGTTAGTGCCACACTGACTTCTGAAGTGGTAATTAAATCCACTGAAATATTGTGGCGCAGTAAAATGGTGAAAATTTCCGCTAAGAAACCGCGTGCGTGCAGCATTTTTAGGCTGTGCAAGGTGAGTAGCGTTTGTTTACGGCGCAGTGCTAATGCCCTAAATTGCGGCGGATTAGTGGTTTTATCACACACAATGGTGCCGCCAGCTTCGGGCGCTTTACTTGAACCAACAAAAACAGGGATCCCTGCGCGTACTGCAGGAAGGAGTGTTGCAGGATGCAAAATTTTTGCGCCAAAGGTCGCCATTTCAGCCGCTTCATCGAAAGCAATTTCATCAATGCGTTGGGCACTCGGTACGACGCGAGGGTCAGTGGTGTAAATTCCAGGAACATCAGTCCAAATATCGACACGTGATAAATTAAGAACCTCGGCTAACAGGGCAGCGGTGTAGTCACTTCCACCACGACCAAGAGTTGTTGTGCGGCCTTTTTCATCACGGCCAATAAATCCTTGGGTGATCACAACTGACTCGGCAAGGCGTGGCATGAGTTGCTGCTCTGATAATGCTTTTAGCTGAGCAAGTTCTGGTTCAGCACGGCCAAAGCTATCATTGGTTCTCATTACTTTGCGTACATCAAACCATTGGGAGTTAGCGTTGCGTTGGCGCAGTACTTCAACAAATAGCAAGGTTGACATTAATTCGCCGTGACTCACCATTTCATCCGTTAATGCGTCAGAAGTGGCTAAAGCAGCCGAATCAGCTAAATGAGCAATATTATCGAGTAAGCGATTGATTTCTTCACGAATAACATCAGCAGTTTGTAGGTTATCAATAATTGTGTATTGAATATCCTTCACTTTTTTCAGCAGTTCATTGCGTTTATCTGCGTCGCAGCCTTCGGCCAGTTCGATTAATAAGTTGGTAATGCCAGCAGAAGCTGAAAGTACCACAACTCGTACATTTGGGTTGGAAAGTACGATATTGGCGCTGTTATTCATTGCTTCAAAGTTAGCGACGCTGGTACCGCCAAATTTGGCGATAACATACGGATGGTTGTCTGCTGAAGACGCTGCGATATTCATGGTGTCAATCCCTTTGGTTAAACCTAATCTTTATATAGATTTATCGGGTAAATAGGATGGCGTCAATCAGGAATCGAAGGAAATCAGTAATTCTAATGATAGGTAATTTATTATCGCTTTTCTCAATGTACCCGTCATACTCGTCATACTTCAAGCTGCATGGGTGTTGACTGCGCTCAGATAACCGAATCACATACTTTTGTATGCTCATCGGTCTATCTTCGCTTGTCGCCTACATGCAACTTGAATTATTTAGGGTATATACTCGCCATACTTCAAGCTGTATGGGTGTTGATTAGCGTTCAGCTAGCTGAATCACATACTTTTGTATACTCATCGGTCTAGAAAGTGCGTATTTCAATAAAAGGGACAATTAAGTCTGGAAAAGTGCGGCAGAATTGGGGAATATCAATATAACGCAGAAAACCGATAAGTCTCGTTTTCGTGACGGGGTACAATCTATTTCTATTTAAAATTATTTGGAGAGTGTTATCCATGAGAAGTATTAATCCAAGCCAAACGGCTGCATGGCGGGCGCTAGAGCAACATTTTGCGCAAATGAAAAATGTCCATATGCGTGATTTGTTTGCACAGGATAAAGACCGCTTTACTCATTTTTCGGCGACGTTCGATGGTCAAATCTTAGTGGATTTCTCCAAAAATAGAATTACTCAAGAAACATTGGAACATTTATTGGCTTTAGCAAAAGAAACAGAGCTAGAAAGCGCTATTAACAGTATGTTCCAAGGTGAGAAAATTAACCGTACTGAAGACCGTGCAGTACTACATACCGCTTTGCGTAACCGTGATAACACGCCTATTTATGTTGATGGCAAAGATGTCATGCCAGAAGTGAACGCGGTATTGGATAAAATGCAGCAATTTAGCCAGCGCATTATTAGTGGTGATTGGAAAGGTTATACCGGTAAAGCGATTACGGATGTGGTGAACATCGGTATTGGTGGTTCAGACCTTGGTCCATTCATGGTGACAGAAGCACTGCGTCCATACAAGAACCATCTAAACATGCACTTTGTATCGAACGTGGATGGTACGCAAATTGCGGAAACACTGAAAAAGCTGAACCCAGAAACAACCCTGTTTTTAATTGCGTCAAAAACCTTTACAACGCAAGAAACCATGACTAATGCGCATTCTGCTCGCGATTGGTTCTTGGCTGCGGCAAAAGATGAAAGCCAAGTGGCTAAGCATTTTGTGGCACTTTCCACAAATGGCGAAGAAGTCGCGAAGTTTGGTATTGATACCAACAATATGTTTGAATTTTGGGATTGGGTTGGTGGCCGTTATTCATTATGGTCAGCGATTGGTTTATCCATTATTTTATCGGTCGGCTTTGATAATTTCGTTCAATTATTGAACGGTGCCCATGCGATGGATAAACATTTTACCCAAACGCCGCTAGAAAAGAACATCCCTGTGTTGTTAGGTTTGATTGGCATTTGGTACAACAATTTTTTTGAAGCGGAAACTGAAGCGATTCTGCCATACGACCAATACATGCATCGTTTTGCCGCTTACTTCCAACAAGGCAATATGGAATCGAACGGTAAATATATTGATCGTGATGGAAAACCTGTTACTTATCAAACAGGCCCGATTATTTGGGGGGAGCCGGGAACCAATGGTCAACATGCGTTTTATCAGTTGATCCACCAAGGAACGAAGATGATCCCATGTGATTTTATCGCACCTGCGGTAACCCATAACCCGTTAGGGGATCATCACGAAAAATTATTATCTAATTTCTTTGCGCAAACGGAAGCATTAGCATTTGGTAAAACTCGTGAAGTGGTTGATGCCGAGTTTGCTGCGCAAGGGAAGAATGTCGCAGATATGGAATATGTTGCGCCTTATAAGGTGTTTGAAGGTAACCGCCCAACTAACTCCATCTTATTGAAATCAATCACACCTTATTCGTTAGGTGCATTGATTGCGATGTATGAGCACAAAATTTTCACCCAAGGGGCGATTTTAAACATTTTCACTTTCGACCAATGGGGTGTGGAATTAGGCAAACAGCTCGCAAGCCGTATTCTGCCTGAATTAGAAAATAGTGATACGGTGAGTAGCCATGATAGTTCGACCAATGGTCTGATTAACAGCTATAAAGCTTGGCGATAAGTTAACAACGTATTATTTAAATACTTCAATATAAGGTAGGGAGTTCCTGCCTTATATTGTTCAACAAACCATTGTTAAATTGTTCGTTTTTCAAGCAATTAAATAAAATTTATTATGATGTTAATAAATTTTATTATTATCGGTAACTCGCTAGTAATTAAAATATTTTTCACTATATTTTTACATTTTGTGTTGAAAATGTGACTTTTTATATAAATTTTTAGCTAACTTTAACCTTGTCGTAAAACAACGTGATATCCTATTGCGTAAGAAATACAGTAAATCATAACCATGTTACCCATGGTGGAATTTTAAGTAATGGATGAAACGCTTTTTACTTCTCAGCCGATTCATTGGCTGGCGGAGAACGATAAAAACGATAAAATAGTGCCTGCTAATATATTAGATTGGCTATTAGAGCTTGGCTCAATGACAAAGCGTTTTGAGCAGCATAGCCAGCAAGTGACCGTGATACCTTATTTAGAGTGCTATGTATCGCAAGATAAGCTGAGTGCAGATGAAGTGCAGTCTTTACCTAAAAGCCAGCGCTATTGGGTCAGAGAAGTTGTCATGTATGGTGATGGTATCCCTTGGTTACTGGGCCGAACTGTAATCCCTGAAGAGACACTGACCGATGATGACCAGCAATTGGTGGATATTGGGAGAATGCCATTAGGACGTTATTTATTTAGCCGCGATAGTTTAACTCGAGATTATATCCATATTGGTTCTTGCGCAAATCGTTGGGTGCGTTGTTCTCGGTTAAGGCTATCGGATAAACCCTTATTATTAACAGAAATATTTTTACCTGAATCACCTGCATATCGTTAACTATCCTAAGTATTTTGAATTTTCAGGTCTCTGCAATGACACTATGCCAACAAATATAAATCAGTAAGTTGTAGAGTTTGGTGGTATTAAAATATACCCAATTTGAAGTATGATGGAATTCGAAAAGGAGCACGACAAAGTGGAGGGAAGTATGACGCTAAGTAAATGGCATGCATACAGCCGTTTAATGCGTATTGATAGACCCATTGGTTCACTGTTGCTACTGTGGCCGACGTATTGGGCATTATGGATTGCGGCTCAAGGTACGCCAAGTTTACATCTTTTAATTGTCTTTACTGCTGGCGTATTTTTTATGCGTGCCGCTGGCTGTGTCATTAATGACTTTGCTGACCGCCATTTTGATGGCCACGTAGAGCGGACTAAACACCGCCCTCTCCCGAGTGGTGACGTGACAGAAAAAGAAGCAAAAATATTGTTTGCAAGCCTTGTTGGCCTTTCTTTCCTGCTGGTTTTAACACTCAATTCAATGACTATTTGGTTGTCAGTTGCCGGTTTGGCCTTGGCATGGGTTTATCCCTTTGTTAAGAGGGTCAGTAACTTACCTCAAGTGGTATTAGGCGCGGCTTTTGGTTGGTCAATCCCAATGTCTTTCTCTGCTGTTGGCGAAACTTTACCTGTTGTTTGTTGGTTACTGTTTTTAGTTAATATTATTTGGTCTGTGATCTACGATACTCAGTATGCGATGGTAGACCGTGATGATGATTTAAAAATTGGTGTGAAATCAACCGCTATTTTATTCGGGCAGTATGACAAATTAATTATTGGGTTACTGCAATTACTGATGGTTGGCTTCTTATTGGTGATAGGCTCACTGGCGGGTTTAGGTACTCTTTATTATATTTCATTGGTGCTCGTAGCGGGTCTATTTATCTATCAGCAGCAATTAATGGCTAATCGTGAACGTGCGCCTTGCTTTAAAGCTTTTATGAATAATAACTTTGTTGGCTTAATTTTGTTCATTGGTATTCTTGTCAGTTATTTTTAAATTGCCTTTATTGAGCCAAAGTAAAAGGTCATGTTATTTCTAACATGACCTTTTTTGTTTTATTGAGCTGAGAAAACGCGATTAGCTTTTCTCTTGTTCCTGAGACTGCGCGCTTTCACTCGGCTTTTCTTCAGAAAACTCATCATCTTGGCTAACACTTTCAATGGTCAAACGGATTTCCGGTGACATCAAGCGGGCCAGAACGGCATACAGTTTTTGTGCATTGGTAACAAAAATATCATTTTCATTATTATCAATGTAGCCTTCTTCTCTGAGGGTATCGACTAATGTCGAGAATACCGCTTTATCAAAGAATTCAGGAGCGTTAATACCATGCAAGACAGAAAGACGTTGCGCAAGGATACGGCTTTCTTTTTCCAACGTATTACGGCTGATTTCAGGGCTCGCGTTGAGTAATGATAATGTGATTGCATAACGTTGCAAGGTTTCACGTACACCAGCGGCTAAAAGCTGTAATGGACGGATACGGCGAGGATTTAACACCACAATATCGTCTTCTCTTAAGCAAATTAGTTTTTGGTTATTCAGTTCATCGATCAGCGTATCTACCGCTTCATGTAGCTCATCACTGTTATAACGCATAAACAGTTCTGCTTTTAAGAACGGATAAATTTGACCGACTTGATAGTGAATATCTTGGCGACTAATGCGCTCATGGTGTAACACAATGCTAGTTATTAGAGATGGTAATACCAATAAATGATGGATATTGTTACGGTAATAGGTCATTAAGACGGCATTTTCACGAGGAAGGATAATAATATCCCCCATGCTGTCTTTTTCGACTTCGAATTTATCCATTTGCAAAGCATGTTCTAACAATTGCTCTGCTGTTTTATTTGGGGTTGTTGCATCTGCGGTGTATGGCACGTTGCGTAATAATTGCAGGTAACATTCGACTTGTTCAATCAGTTGCTCACGAGTGAGCGAGCGTTGACGAGATGCCAGCAATGCGGTCGCACAGAGGTTAATCGCATTGGCTGCGGCTGCATTATTAATATTAACCATAATGTTATCAGCTAACGAACTGACCGTTGGGTTTAACCAGGTCGGCCTTTGTGGTTCGATAGGATCGATAGAGTCGCGCCAATCAGGTACACGCTGATTGAGGTAATGAGGTAAAGAAATAGGTTGACCGAAGTTAACATACCCTTGACCTAAGTTGCGCAATTTACGTAACCCGCGAACCATTGAGAAAAAGCCTTCTTTCTCTTTTTCTGCACCACGAAGTTCTTTGGCGTAAGTTCCTACTTCCATGACATGTTCATACCCAATATAGATAGGAACAATAGTGATAGGGCGTGAGTCACCGCGCAACATCGCTTGCAATGTCATTGAGAGAGTACCTGTCTTCGGTTGTAATAAACGACCGGTACGTGAGCGCCCACCTTCCACAAAGTATTCGATGGAGTAACCACGAGCAAACAGTTCACTTAAATATTCGCGGAAAACAGTCGAATACAGTTTGTTTCCTTTAAACGTTCTGCGAATAAAAAAGGCCCCTAAGCGACGGAAAATTGGCCCTGCTGGCCAGAAATTAAGATTGATCCCCGCTGCGATATGAGGCGGCACTAGCCCTTGATGGTATAGCACATATGAGAGCAGTAAGTAGTCCATATGGCTGCGGTGAGAGGGGACATAAACGATTTCATGGCCGTCTTGTGCGAGTTGGCGAACCCGTTCAGCGTGCTGAACATTGATACCTTGATAAAGGCGGTTCCAAGTCCAACTAAGAACTCTATCGGTTAAACGTACGGCTTCATAAGAGAAATTGGCCGCAATTTCTTCCATCATCCCAACGGCATTTTGCTGGGCTTTTTTGAGTGGGATTTTTTTACTGCGCGCTTCGTCTTCAACGGCTTTTTCAATCGCTTTTGACGTCAATAGCTTATTAAACAGCTCATAACGTGCAGGAAGTTTTGGCCCAACTGCTGCTAAGCGTTGGCGCGAATAGTGAATACGCGCGACACGAGCGAGTTTGTTGGCAATAATAGTGTCTGTACCGTGGTCTTGTGCCATTTTCCCAATTGAGACAATCGGTGATAAACGCACAAAGCTGTCACGCCCTAACCATAAAACTGCAAAGAACTTTTGGATACCGTTTAACAGCTTCAGTGGCGGTGCTGGAGTATGGCCTTCACGCCCAGGTGAACGCCCAAACATCACGGATGCAGGTAGCATTTGAATATCTAGATTTGGATTGTTTTTGTGCAAATCTAAATAAGCATGGAATGTTTTTACTGAATCCTTACGTGGATTCGGTGAATAATAGCGAAAAACACGTGGGCCATCATCGATAAAAACGTAAGCCGGAAGCTTCGTTCCATTGATATCATTGTCGACTAGCGGGTCTGGCAGACCGATAGCTAAGCATTGATGCCGTAGCGTCAGGAGGTCAGACTTCGAATGATAAGGTAATACGTACAGAGTTGGCCTGTTGACATCAAGCTGCAACTCAGTGACGGGATCCGAAGGAATTAGTTTACTTTTTACCAATAATTTAAGTGGCAAATTCAACGTGTTGTAATATATTTTACGCCATAGTGACATAAATGATTATAGCCTCTTGTTAACAATGCTGTGCAATCATACCAGAAATACCTGGTTAGATCTGTTACTGACAATTCACTTTGACCGTAAAAATCGATTATTGTTTGTATTTTTTAAGGAATAAATATGGCGAGTCAAGTTAAGGGGTTCACGCGAGTGATTAAAGCGGCAGGATATTCCCTTAAAGGTTTGAAAGCTGCTTGGGTTAATGAGGCAGCATTTAGGCAGGAATCAGTTGCAGCAATCATCGCAATTTTTATCGCATTTTATTTAGATATCAGCTATATAGATAGGATTTTGTTAGTGAGCTCAGTTGTGCTGGTGGCAATAGTCGAATTATTGAATAGCGCGGTAGAGGCTGTAGTTGATCGTATTGGTAGTGAGTATCATGAACTTTCAGGAAGAGCTAAAGATATTGGTTCTGCTGCAGTATTTGTGAGTATCGGTTTAGCGCTGTTCATTTGGGCGCTGGTATTATGGCAGCGTTATTTTTCTGGTTAAGGTGTTTGGTTACTTAATCGGGCAAAAAGAGAGTAAATCGATAACAAATGCTTAAATTGCGCGATTTAACTGTTTCAAATCTTCATTTACCTGTATATACTCACAGCTTGACTGTATAAACAAACAGGGGAACGGAATGAAAGCACTGACGGCTCGACAACAGCAGGTTTACGATCTGGTGCGAGATCACATTTCGCAGACAGGTATGCCACCTACACGTGCTGAGATAGCAGCAAGCCTTGGTTTTCGTTCGCCTAATGCGGCAGAAGAACATTTAAAGGCCTTAGCACGTAAAGGGGTTATTGAAATCGTTTCAGGCGCATCCCGAGGTATTCGTCTGCTTCTTGAAGAAGAAACCGAAGATCAGGGGTTACCTCTGATTGGGCGTGTTGCCGCTGGCGAACCATTATTAGCGCAGGAACATATTGAGAGCCACTATCAAGTTGACCCGGAGCTGTTTAAACCACATGCAGATTTTTTATTGCGTGTGAATGGGATGTCCATGAAAGATATTGGCATTATGGATGGCGATCTATTAGCTGTGCATAAAACGCAAAATGTACATAACGGGCAAGTTGTTGTCGCTCGTATCGAAGATGAAGTTACGGTTAAACGTTTTAAGCAACAGGGTAACCGCGTTGAATTAATAGCAGAAAACCCAGAATTCGAACCTATTGTTGTTGATTTACGTCAGCAAAACTTCACTATTGAAGGTTTAGCTGTTGGGGTTATCCGTAACAGTGATTGGTATTAATTTCCGCTAGTAGCCAGCTGTCATGGTAGGTTACACCTGGGAATGACTATTGCAGGCAGATTTCATTGCTTTATTTTGAGGTCTGCCTGTTTTGTTTCCTTCCTTATATTTTTTCTCTTCTCTCTTCTCTCTTTTGTATTCATCAAACTATTTAGCAATACAGTAATTTATTTCTTTTTTGATGCTATAGGTTGTTCGTGGTTATGATGACAATGTTCATGATCTTGGCAGCTATTCACTTCGTCACAACTTCTGCATAAGCCATGGTTTTCCACCACGGTATGTCTTAAGCGGAATTGGTGTTCGTCGGCTAAATTAATAATGGCAGCTTCTATTGTTGTACAGTCACTTTCCGTTACGCTTCCGCAATGGTCGCAAATCAACATAACAGAGATATGGCTTGGGTTATCAAAATGATGGCAGACGACATAGCTGTTTGTTGATTCAATTTTATGGATAAAACCTTGCTCCATTAAAAACTCAAGGCCACGATAAACCGTAGGGGGTTTAGCTTGAGGTTCAATTTCACGTAGTAAGTCGAGTAAATCATAAGCGCTGATTGCACCATGTTGTTGTGCTATCAAGCGCAATACCGTTTCTCTTTGTGGTGTCAACCTGACGCCTCTTGACTGGCAAATATGTTCAGCCATCGCAAGAACTTTTTTTTCACTCATCTTTTCCATTTTACTGACCCACCCGTTGAAAAATGCAAATGTTTACTGTTCACAAGTTTATCACAGTTTCTTGAACTATAGAGAATCAAGAAATGAAAGCATTACCATCAAAAAATTTTAACCTTGCTAAGTATTTTTTTGATTAATAAAGAAAGTAAATGAGGGTAATAAAAAATATAAAAAATGATATTTAAAATTAAATAGAGGAAATAGAAACAAATATTAAACAAATGCATGATAAAAGCGCAACGCATTGTGAACAATTAATTGAAATATTCCGTTTCAATTTGATGCAATTTCAATTAAGACTTATCTTAACCTCACTTTCTAATATTCTTTTTGTCGCTTCTTTTCTGTCTTGTTTGGATTTTAATTGCGGCTTTTCTGTTATTGTTTGGTCTTAATGTCTATCTTTGTTGATAAATATAGATTTAAATTCCGACATAAATCTATCTGTAATTTGACATATTTTGAGATATTTGTAAGTGAAAAATGAGGGTTTTATATAAGTTTTTCTAAGTAATAAATTTGAAATGTATATTTTGATAGCGTTTTGATTTTATATTTTGTTGCTTTTGAATTTGCTAGTTATTTATTCTTTGTTAACTCTAATTATGTGTCTGTTTTGACAATAAATATCGGTTATGTAGAATTGACATCAGAAAGTATCGGAAGGCATGTGTAAAAAGTCATTTTCTATTTCTATGTCAATTTTAGCGAATTACCCCTCATGGGAATAATTAATATTGAATAGAAAATAAAGAATTAAAAATTTTAGGTATTTTAAAAATTATAGATGAAAGGGATCTTATTTATATATTCACCTCTAATCTGAATGAAATTAATGATGTTGGATGACTGAAGAATTTCACTGTTAAGTAATCAAAAAAATAAAACTGATTCCTTATCAATAAAAATCAGAAAAGAGGCAGCTACTTCCTACTCATTTAAAGGAAATGTTTATGAAACTGAATAAATTAGCGTTAACTCTGGCTTTAGGTTTAGGTGTTGGAATTTCTGGTGTTGCAGTGGCTGAAGATCCAGTAACGCCACCAACAGTTGAAAGTTCACAAGGTGAAGTCCGCTTCACTGGTTTCATTAACGATGTTCCATGTTCAATTGATGCAAACAACTTAAAACAATTAGTTGAGTTTGGTGAAATTGCATTACATGAACTGACATCTAACCAATATCGTTCAGATAACAGAGATTTCGATATCGTATTGAAAAACTGTTCAACAGAAACGTATAAAAACGCAAAAATCACCTTTACTGGCCAAACTATTAATGGTTTCCAAGGTTTTGCCGGTGACTTACTTGGCTTAGGTGGAAAAGTTAAAAATGCCGGTATTGTAATCACTAATGGTGCTGACAAAGTTGTTGAATTTGGTAAAGCATTCCCAGGTACAGGTGATGGATACGCATTAAATGCTGGTGATGGAAAACAAACTACACTGCACTTCTCTGCATACGTTAAAGGTAACGAAGCAGCGGATGCGAAAGCAACAACAGGTAGCTTTAACACTGTTGCTAACTTCAAAATTATTTACCAATAAGTTCAAGCTTAGTTAAGTAAAAACATGTGGCGTATTCATGACGCCATATGTTTCTACCTTCTTTTTCATTTTTAGTCTGATAGGCGGCATAGTTGAATGAAAAGCATGAAACTCAATTTAATTACAAAATTAATGCTTTTAATATTAACGCCGATGGTTGCATTTTCTGAGGAGGCAGTTGATTTCAATACTGATTTTTTAGAGGCAGACAGCACTGAAAATGTCGATTTTAGTAAGTTTTCTCATGCTAATTATATTCCACCTGGAAATTACTCTTTAGCTATTGCTGTAAATAAAGTCAAAATTTCCATGGAGCAGTCCATTATATTCTTTACGCCTAATTATGATGAAAAAATATCATTAGCTTGCATTACACCTGAGTTATATGGGCAACTAGGATTAAAGCCAGAATGGAGTAATAAAGTAACTTGGTTACTTGATGGAAAATGTTTAGATATTCGCTCTGTACCAGAAATGCGGACTCAAGGTGATCTTGCAAAAAATATTGTCGAAATCAGCATCCCACAAGCTTATATGGAATATGAAGACCCAAATTGGGATCCTCCGTCACGTTGGGATGATGGCATTCTAGGTGCATTTATCGACTACAATGCGACGGGTCGGGTTGTTAAAAAAGAAACGGGTGACAAAGGAACGGATTCAGGTATTACAGCGACAGGGACAATGGGGACAAATATTGGTGCTTGGCGTTTTAGAGGTGATTGGCAAACGCAAAAAGGCCAATTAAATAAAGGCGGCCAATCATGGTCATGGAATCAGTTATATGCGTATCGCGCCATACGTTCTTTAAATTCAAGGTTAACGTTTGGTGAACAATATCTGTCTTCAACGCTATTTGACAGTATTCGTTATATTGGTGCTAGTTTAGAAACCAATGAATCTATGTTACCACCGCGTTTACAAGGTTATGCACCTGAAATTGCGGGGGTTGCCAAAACCAATGCGACCGTCATTGTGAAGCAAGATGGCCGTATTATTTATCAAAAAGAAGTTAGTCCTGGGCCATTTCGTATTCAGGATGTGAACTCTTTTGGTGGCGGTACGTTAGATGTTTCTATTCAAGAACAAGATGGTAGTGTGACTAACTATAAAGTGGAAACATCTCGTTTAGGGACATTGACTCGACCGGGTCAGCTGATTTACCAGTTTGTCGTTGGTAAACCGACTAAAAATGAACATGATACTCAAGGTCCTGCATTTAGTTTGGGCTCCTTATCATGGGGGGTAACTAATAATACAACCGTTTATGGTGGTATGCTTGGTTCATCAGAATATCAAAACATTGCGATTGGTTTAGGGCGTGATTTAGCACCATTTGGCGTATTGTCAGGGAACTTAAGTATCTCTCGTGCTGAAATGGGCAGAACCGAAAATAACCAAACTTTGACGGGTAATTCATATAACGTCACTTATTCCAAACAATTTGATGATATTAACAGCCAAATTACATTCGCAGGCTATCGTTTTTCTGAAAAAAATTATATGAGCATGAGCCAATTTATCGACCGTCGCTATAACGAAAGTACGGTTGATAGTGGTAAAGAGCTTTATACTATTATATTTGGTACTGCATTCCCTGAATATAATACTAATATGTATTTAAATTACTCACATCAAACTTATTGGAATAGGTCATCATCGGATCAATATAATCTAACAGTTTCTAATTATTTTGATTTTGGAAAAATAAAAAATTTAAGTCTTAGCTTAACAGCTTACAAAACAAAATCAGACCAAAATGATGATGACGGAGTTTATCTAAATTTAAATGTACCATTGGATAATAACCAAGCAAGTATTAGTTACTCAGGTTCTTATTCAGGAAATACGAACAGTCATAACGTTAACTATTATGACCGTATAAATGAACGTAGTACTTATTCTATTTCAGCGGGTACATGGGATAAAGACAAGGTAACAACATCAGGTATGTATAACTATGATGGTGATACCGCACAACTTAATTTGAGTGGAACTTATATTCAAGATAATCAATCTACTCTTTCAATGCAGTTGAAAGGGGGACTGACCATGACCCAAGAAGGTGGTGCTTTACACCGTAATACCTCAATCAATGGTGGGTCAAGGATACTGTTAGATACGAGTGGTGTTGCTGATATTCCTGTGCAAACAGGGGTAACGCCGATACGCACGAATCGATATGGTAAAGCCGTTATTACCAGTGTTATGGATTATAACCGCAATAATATTCGAATAGATTTAAATAGAGTGCCAGATAATGCGGAAGCAGTTCAATCGACACAGCATGCGACATTAACGGAAGGGGCTATTGGATACCGGAAGTTTAATGTCATTCAAGGTGAAAAAATATTGGGAACAATTCATCTTGCAAATAATAGTTATCCACCATTTGGTGCATCCGTCAAAAATGAAAATAATGTTGAAGTTGGCATCGTTTCAGATAACGGATTTATTTACTTAGCGGGTATTAACCCATCAGATGTTCTTGAAGTGACTTGGGGAAATAATTCATCTTGTCACATTCAATTACCTGAAAAAATAGAAAGTGGCATGGAACATACAATGTTATTACCATGCAAATAATTATAAATATGTTTTAACGTCAACGGTGAAAATATGAAATTTATAAATAAAGTTCAAATTGTAACAGCGATAAGTCTTTCTTTATTAGCACAATCGGCTTATTCAGCGATTGCACTAGATAGAACTCGTATTATTTATAATGAACAAGACAAAACTGTCGGTATGGGACTGACTAACGAACATTTAACTAGCCCGTATTTAGCTCAGGCATGGATAGAAAATGACAAAGATGAAAAAGTAAATTCACCTTTTATTGTGACTCCTCCGGTGCATCGTATTGAAGCTAATTCAAAAAGCCAAATTAAAATACAGGCAATCCCTGCAGTAGCGCAGTTACCTAAAGATAGGGAAAGTGTTTACTACTTAAATGTGAGAGAGATTCCACCTCGTAGTGAGAAAGTGAATGTATTGCAAATTGCATTACAGACAAAAATTAAGCTTTTTTACCGCCCAGCAGCAATTGTAATTAAAGATAGAATGGAAGTGATCCCTCAAGAAAATGATATGAAAATTCTTAAACAGGGGGCGAATTATATTGTGAAAAACCCGTCACCTTACTTTTTATCCATTACAAAACTGAAAAAAGGCAATACTGAAGTTCAAAATTTTGAACCTGTAATGGTTGCTCCATTTAGTGAAGCGGGTTTAGGCAAAGTTACTGGAGATTTAGGTTCATCTCCAACTTTGGTTTATCTCAATGACTTCGGTGGAACTATGGATTTGAAATTTAGCTGTCAGTCAGCTGAATGCTCAGTGCTGCCAAGAAAATAAGGTTTGACGCCATGATGTCTATTAAAACATTAACAAAGGTATTTGTGTTATTGCTCACTTTACAGATATCGAGTGTATTTGGTTTTTCAGGATTCCTATACATTGATATTAAAGGAGAAGTACTATCAAAGCCTTGTTCAATTAATAATGGGCAAACAATAGAAATTGATTTTGGCGATGTATTAACAACACGTGTCCAAGATGAGGTTTATAAAGCACCCATTGACTACACGGTGACGTGTAAAGATGGCGTCCAACCTAAACTGAACATTTTTATTGAGGGAATATCGGCAAGTTTTGATCAGCGCTTATTAAAAACGGATATTGATAACCTTGCGGTGTTATTTAAAGCAGACACCAGCGATTTCCCGCTGAAAAAGAAACTTGCTTTTAACTTTGCAAATCCATTGAAATTGTATGCCGTATTAGTGAAAAAAAGCGGTACAGATTTACCCGCAAAAAGTTTTACGGCAAATGCAACGTTGAAAGTGGTGTATCAATAAGGGGCTGAGATGTGAAGACTGTTAATAACATAATCGGTTTGGTGTTCCTCAGTGCCATTTTATCTTTTACATCAACCGCAAAAGACTATGAAACAGGGATTAATATTAAAGGTAATTTAATTACACCACCGCCTTGTCATATTGATGATGGTAAAGATATTGAAGTTGATTTTGGTAATGTATCAATAAAATCAATCCAAGGTAATGACCAAAAAAGGCAAGTTAATTACCAGATCCAATGTGGTGAAAATAAAAATAACTGGTCTATGTATCTGATGTTAGATGGAATAAAAAGTGATTTTGATATAAATGGGTTAAATACTGGAGTTAATAATCTAGCAGTAAAATTTCAGCTTGCGGATACCGAATTGGAGTTAGGTAAGAAATACCTTATTAACCCTAGCTCTCCCGGTGTACTTTGGGCCGTATTAGTCAGGAATGGCGATAATGAACTAAAGACGGGTGATTTTATTGCTAATGGCACCATGGTTGTGGAGTATCAATAATGAAAAATACGACCTCACTATTAATAGGGACACTGTTTACTTTGATAAGTACGGCATTTTTAAGTAGCAATATTGTCTTTGCCGCTAAAAATAATGTCAAAGTGAAAGGGACACTGGTGAATTCACCTTGTGTTGTTCTGCCGGAAAATAAAATGATGGAAGTAGATTTTGGCGATATTCGGTTATTAGATATTTACGACCCGACTTACGAGTTGCCTCGCAGAGAGTTAACGTTGGTATTATCTAATTGCGACTTAACTATTGCGAAAAAAATGAAAGTGAAGTTTACCGGAGCTGAACATAGGCAAATGTCAGGATATTTGGCATTAACAGATACGGAACACAACCCTGGATTAGGGATTGGCATTGAGCTAGCTAGCGGTGAAGAAATTAAAGTGAATAAGTTTTCTTCGCTAGTACCAATCATTCAAGCTGGGAAAAATGAACTTAAATTTAATACTTTTCTCAAGGCAACCCCTGAAGCAATCAACAATAAACAAATTAAAACAGGGCAGATTGCTGCAATAGCCACTTTTTTATTTGAGTACGAGTAATTTCATTCTCAGAACCTTATCCGGTACTGATATCAAAACATTAAAATGAATATAAAGAGATATAAAATGGGAAAACGAATTCAGCAATTATTATTAGCCATACCATTTTTGTTCTTTGGTTTGGGAAGTTATGGTTCAACCTATTTTTCGTATGTGGAAGAAGTCGAATCACTATCGAAGCATGAAAATATTTATCATTTTGTTATCGAATATTGGAAAGAAAACTCACCTTATGAAGGTAACCCATGTCAATCCGTACTTGGCAGTAAAGGGGCAAAACGGTGTTATTTTACGATTAATCACCTACATTCAGGGAAAGAGACTGGGGGGATAGCTTCTCGTGCAGATTGGTCGTGTGATGTCAATTTTGCAACTTACACGACAATGGCCGCAATTATCAGAGATGCCAATGCGATTTGTGGCCTTTCTTTTCCTCGAACAGGGAGTAGTCAACATAGTGGAGCAATCACAACGGATGAATGTGTAGGGATCTTTCTAGCTACATCAAAAGGAGCTCAAGGTAAAATGTTACCAGGCGGAATTTGCGGGATAGCGCCTCCTCCAGCAGGAAAATGTTACTTTACTTCTCCGACTGGTAATGCGAATTCTCTCGAATTAGATCACGGTCCTTTAAATGCGGATGAGCTCAATGGCGATGTAGAGACGGGGTTATTTTATATTCAATGTAATAAAGATATGAGTGTGAAGGTTTCTTCAAACTTGCAGCAAGATAATGTTTATCTGCGTCCGAATGGAGAATTGCAGTCCCATGTTACATTAAATAATCAGTCGGCAGCAAAAGGGGTGGTTCAGTCAGTAAGAGCAAATCAAGTATGGCCTGTGCAGGTGGCGTCAACCTTAAAAACTAATGGCGCTGTTGCACCGGGGAAATTTAGTGGTCGCATTACCCTCGTTTTAACTATTCCATGATTTAAATAGATATTTGGATTCGTCATTTCCCATGTTGACGGTTTTGCCTACTTAAACGTAATTGTTGGTAGGCTTTTTTTTATTGAACTTGGCAAGTAAAAGCGGAATAGGATTCATCTTTGATAATATAAATATTGTCTTCCATTTTAGTAATGTTGACATAATATTTTATTTTGTCTTCTTCTAATTGAATAAAGTTAGAAAATAATTTCTCTGGTATATTATCTGAATTGGTTACAGATGATGAAGTAAAGGTGACGGCATAGTTACCTTTATGGTCAACATCTTGATAATCAAAGTAAAGAGCTCTATCTAGTCGGTAAATCTGACTATTATCTTTTAAGTAACCATACATATTCATTCGCCCTTGTTGGCGTGCAGAAAGTTGGACATTAACTTTTGATTTTAAACTCAGGCCATCTTGAGTATTATTATCTTTAATCCATAATATTTCGGAATGGCAAATTTGGACATCATGGCTACTTTTTTTGATCATCAGTGATGCAGTTGATGCAGTTGCAATTAAAAACAGTGAAGTTAAAATATATTTTTTCATTTAAATCCTCTGATCATTGATTGAGATACAATCAAATTTTTTATTGATTTCTTTGCAAATACTAATAGATATGTTTTTGTCGATAGAGTAGGATTTATTTAAATCCGATAAAAGAATAATTCTTTTTGGCTCATCACATGGGATGTTGTATTTATTCAGCTTTTTATTTACGGTAGCAATATTATCGCTGGAAATTTTACCGACCATATCAACCGGTGTTTGTATTACACAGTTTTCATTTGTACTTACAGTCAGATAATTATTGATTGGATTTGGATTATCCATTGGGTGCTGAATAAATAAATAGATTAAATAACATATTGTAAACGTTGAAATAGCTAGGAATAATATCTTTAAGGGTTTTTTACCACTTTTTTCTATTACCTCATCCTTCCGGTGTTGAAGCGATAAGGCTTCATTAATATCCATATTATAAATATGGTTATTTTTCGTTTCATCAATAGGGGATGATGGTTCATCAATAGTAGTGATGAGCGGGGGCTGGGTCGTTAATTGGCTATCAATTGGCTGAGGGAAATATTCTGGGTTTTCAATATAATCATATTTATCATTGAGATAAATAACATCTTCCTTCACATTACTATCTTCAGTTTCTATATTTTCATGTATAGATATATGATTATCGAGTCGAAAGCCTTTTTTAGGTACGGTAACGATCGATTTAGGGTCGATACCAATTTGTTCAAGTTTTTTTCTTATTTCACTAATATAAGTATTTAAATTATTATTAGAACCAACCAGCCCATATTCCTCCCATACACTAGTTAAGAGTTCATCTCGCGTTGCAATTCCTTTTTTTAAATTTAATAAAATGATTTCATTGAATAACCTTGCCGCAGGCTTAGATAATTCAATATTTTGATTTCGATCATATTTTAGGTATATTAAACTTGTTTTCTGCTCGAAAATATATTTTTCATCAATAGTATAATCATGCATTTCGATCATAAATACTGTTTGCTCTCTCTAATTAAAATGACTAATAGGAAATTTAAATTAAGGGAATTAATTTTGGATAAAGTATGTTGTTTTGACTTTTATTATTATGCTTATAGTCTAAATACGGAATCAATTAACTGCAAGTATTGTGAGGTGAGCTTTTTTGTAATGAATTAGCAAATTTATTGAATTGACAGCTTAAATGTTATTAAAAACTATTTAATGGTATATTTAAAGCCTTAAAGGTGGTGAGTTAATCACATTTGTAGTTAAAAAGATATAATAATCTATATAAATCAGTTCATGTAGAAATACATTTTTTTATAGGAAATATCTTAAGTGTTATTACTTAATTATTTCAATGTTAACTAATTTAAGTCTATATAATAAATATTAGGCAAAGAACTTAATTCTCTGCCTAATATATTAATGATTAATATTTATATTCAATACCTAGCCAATAGTTACGGCCTTCTTCAATATAGCCATTAGTATATTCATATGATTTATCGAATAAGTTGTTCACTGAGGTGTTAACAGAAACACCTTGGCCAAAATCATAATCTAAGCGCAGGTCAGTTTTAGCATAGCCACGTACTTTGCTATCGGTATCAACATAGTTGAAGGCCCAACTTCTGGCTTCTTCTGTTACTGTGATACTGAATGGCTCATAAGGGGTAAATTTCACCCAAGCAAAGGCTTTATGAGTCGGTAATTCGGTGACGTGTTTTACACTGTAATGTTTTGGATCCGCATGAATATAGCCGTAGCTTAAACCGGCTTCCATCCAATCCGTAATTTGACCCGTGGTGCCTAAATCAATGCCAAAGTAATCGACTTTTCCGCTATTACGATTTTCGAGTATATAGCCTCCATTCTTATTCGTGCCAACACGATGCGCCATAATGGCATCAGAGACATGGTTATAATAGAGACTTGAAGTATATGACCAAGTGGGTGAGATATGTCCCTTGTAAGTCAAATCATAGGTAAGTGCCCGTTCTGTATCGATATGTGGGTTAATGACGAAAGTGTCGTCACTTTTCATTTTTTCTTTGGTATAGCGCTCTTTTTGCGTTGGGAAACGACTTCTTTCTGATATCGAAAATTGTACTGTATCTTCATTTTCTAAGTGGTAGCGAGCCATCACTTCCCAGTTGAAGGCATGTTGGCTGTTACCATCGTATTTCTCAAAATCCCCTGATTTATAGTCATAGCGTTTGCCGTCAGCACTCTTGCGCCAGTCATAGCCGATACCCCCGATAATATCAAGGTTATCCATGGCAACCCATTGATATTCTGTAGCAATAGAATAGGTATTGTCTTTATAACGGTCGAATGGGACATCTCTTTTTGCACGTGCACGGTGAACATCTTCTTTCCAGTGGGCAGCAAATGACAGCATATCTAATTCACGCACGGTGAAGTCAACACGCATATCAGCCCCGTTGCTGTAGTCGTCATAACGGCTGTAGTTATAGATACCTTTTTCATAATCTTTGATAGACTTATATTGATGAAGGGTATTCTTAAATGTGTCGTGGTACAGACGGCTCTGTAACGCGATATCATTGGTTATTTGGGTTGTGCCATTGAAATAAAAACTTTCTTTGTCATAGGCTGGCCATTGCCATATTTGAGGCTTGGTATTTGTCACACTCGGGGGGCTATTTTTATCTCCATCTTGTTTGAGATAGGTAATGACATATTCGTCGGCTTCACGAGGTGTCCAGCCCACTTTCACCATCATGCGCTTGTCGTCAGTAGCTGAATTCGGGCGACGGCCATTATTTCCTGCTAATGGATTGTTATTTTCAGACCCCGGTATTCCCATAAAACGTTGTTTATATTGGCTGCCACTCACTTGGATAAAGCCTAGATCATTACGTCCACCTAAGCGCGCACTGATATTGTGGGCATTATCGGCACCGCGAGCAAAACCTTGATTCAAACTAATATTGGCTTCAAAGGGTTTTTTAGGCGTGGCGGTGGTTAGGTTAATAGCTCCGCCCATTAGGTTTGGGCCTTGTAATAGAGAGGTATAGCCAGTCGATAACTCAACACTGGCCAGCTCGCTAGTCATAAAGCGCCCGAGGTCTAATGTGCCGTCGTAAGGTACGTAGGTTGGAATACCATCAAAGAAAATAGGCACTTGGCGGCTATCAAAACCACGTACATTGACTTGGGTTTCATTGCGGTTACCTGACTTTTGAATGGAAACTCCTGGCATTGTGCTCAGCGCCTGTGCGACGTTGGTTTTATTCAACTGTTTCATTTGACTCTCTGTGATGATGTTTGCATCAGCCGCAAGCGGGGTACTCCAAACGGATATTACATCGGTATTTTTTTCGGTGTTAGGTGAGGCGGCGTATCCTTGTGCTGTGAATAAAGCCATCCCGACTAAATAGGTAATTTGTTTTATTTTCATTATCTCTTTCCAGTTTCATAAATAACGATATATTATTTTTTATATAACGATGTGCGTCATTAACCATAAGTGGATACAGCCTACGGGGTAGGCTGTTTTTGCAAATGGTTTTTTTGACGCTAACTTCTTTGGTTACTGCTTAAAAATCTTCACTTTGATATCTCGTGGTGCTGCGTAGTAAGGGGCTGACGTAACCAATAATGGCACCCCTGTTTGTGCGAATGTTTCTATTGTTTTTAAATTAATTCCACCAGCAATGGATAGTCGACAAGGCCGGCTTTGTTGCTTGGCGAGTTCTTGTAGTCGCTGAATTTGTTCAATGGGCAATTTATCCAGCTGAATAATATCGGCTTGCGCATTGATGGCGAGAATGGCTTGCTCGTAGTCATCAGCCTCAACAATAATCATTTTTTCAGGGGCGGCTTGGCGTAGTGCTTTAATATGGCCCGCCCAATCATCTGGTTTTTCAAGACATTGGCGATGATTGGTGAACAGTAGGATACTTTCTGCACTGCCTGCACGATGAATAATAGCACCCCCAGCCAAAATCGCAGTTAAGGCAAGGGGCTTTGTCTGTGGAATGGTTTTTCGGGTGCAAGCAAGCTGCCCATCTGGTTGATATTGACGCAAAATACTGACCATTTGCTGGGTGTAGTGACTTACACCTCCACACCATTCAAGCACGTTTTGCACCGCTTTCCAGCCTTGATGTAAGGCTTCAATAGGCCCAGTCGCACGAATTAAAATACTTTGTGGTTCAACCTGTTGGCCATCTTGGCTGTGGCACTCGCAAGTGATACCGAGTTTTTCTAACATGCGTCTGGCGATAGCTATCCCACTGACACAGCCGCCAAATTTGGATGCAAAGGTCATGACACCCAGTTGGGATTGTAGGCCAAGTGCCCGTGTGGTGAGGTCCCCATATTGGATGTCATCTAGCAGCAGTTGGTCGATCAATGCATCGGGCACGTAAATCATAACGTCAGTTCCGATTCATCTACCACATCCCAAGATACCATCGCCCAATCTCTGGAAGGATAAGGGACTGTTTTGCCTAAAGCGGTTTGTTCATCATAGTATTGACGTAAGACGGAGGTTTCTTCTGGCGTGATATTTTTAAGGGACCAATTGACACTATCAGCGAAAGCCTCAAAGTTATCAAATCCACCTTTATTGGGGTTTTTAATGAAATCAACACGCACATTAATACCCATTTGATGCAAAATATTCACTGCATAAATATAGGTAGGTAAACGAACAACTTCACGGCCTATTTTGCGAATTATTTTCTCATCAATAAATGTGGGGTTGACGGTATGGGTTGTGTACACCCGTAACTTTGTTTGGTTATTAAGTTTCAATAAAGCAGCTTTTAAATCATCAACCAGCGTTGAACGCGATGCCACAGAAATATCCACTTTTGGCAATGAATGCCAATCATCTTCCCATGCGAGCTGTTCAAAGCGTGCATGTGGGATAGCGAGCTCTTTAGCCCGTAGTTCAGCCATTTCGAGCATGCCACGGCTATAATCAATTCCAATCACATCTTTAAATTCATTCGCTAGGCAAAGGCTTATGGAACCGGGGCCGCAACCGACATCAAGTAAGGTTTCAGCACCTGTTAAATCCATTAATTCACGAAACCGTACTAAGTATGGGTCATGAGGATTAGCACAGTTTTGTGCCATTTGTTGTGCTTTTTTATCCCAATGCTCTGGTTCTTTGCGGCTACGTTGTGCCTGTTGCATGTGCTGTTGGTACATTTTTGAAAAATCGATTTGATTGATTAACATGATCCCTGACCTTAACAAGAAAACGTTGATGGAAGCTGGAAGTGAGCTTGAATGCTGCGCTCATCCACATTATAAAGTGCTGCCAAGTTAGTAAGTGTTAACATACATTTGGATAACCCTTGCCTCGCTTTGTGGTGCTTATCAAGCAAAATGACGTTATCAGCGATAGCTGCGGCATGCTGTGGATGATGGGTTGACATCAATATCGTCATACCATGGGATTTAAGCTTTTCGATTTGCTCAAGTAAGCGAATTTGGTTACCAAAATCAAGGCTAGCGGCCGGCTCATCCATAATTAGAAGTAATGGTTTTTGTATTAAAGCCCTTGCTATCAATACTAGTTGTTTCTCTCCGCCACTAAGTGTGCTGTATAGACGTGTTGCTAAGTGTGAAATGCCCAGATGCTTTAGTTGTTGATATGCTAAGTTTTTTTCGGCCTCTTTAGGGACTGAAAATATTGAAATATGGGGTGTTAAACCCATCATCACCATATCAAGTACAGTGAAAGTAAAGGGGGTATCATGGGCTTGGGGAACATAAGCGACAGTTTTGGCTATTTCACGGGGGTTAAGACCTTGAATGTCTTGCCCATTGAGTAGGATCTCACCTTTAATTGCGGGTAATAACCCCAGTAATGTTTTCATCAAGGTGGTTTTACCGCAGCCATTTGCGCCTAACAAGCAACTAATCTCCCCCTTAGGTAATGAAAGGTTAATACCATCAATGATGGCAGTGCCATGATAACCAATTGCGACCTTTTGCAAAGACAGAATGCTCATTTCACCCGCCTTGTCTGCAATAAGATAGCCAGAAAGAAGGGGGCGCCAATTGCGGAGGTTAAAATGCCTATTGGTAATTCAATTGCAGCAATAGTCCGTGCTAAGGTGTCAGTAACTAGCAATAAGATGGCACCAATTGCCAGTGATGCCGGGAGCTGATAGCGAAAGTTAGCACCCACTATCATTCTAGTGATGTGTGGAACAATTAACCCCACCCAACCAATAATTCCTGCGATTGACACCGCGCTTGCTGTAAGTAATGTGGCACAAACAATGAAAACAGCGCGGGTTAAACTGACATTGATCCCAAGGCTTTTGGCTTCTTCATCCGATAAGCTGAGTAAATTCATACGCCAGCGCAATAATAATAGTGGAATAATACCGATAATCATCAGTGGTAATACTGACACTAAGTCTGCTTGGGTAATCGATGACAATCCACCTAATAACCAAAAAGTGATGGAAGGCAACTGGGTGTAGGGGTCTGCAAGGATCTTCATTAAGGAGATGGCGGAACCACATAATGCACTGATAGCGACACCGACAAGAACCAAAGATAAAATAGGGTCATGTTGCCGTGCTAGGCGGGCAATAAAACACACTAAAGTCACGGTAATTAGCCCACCAATAAATGCACTTAATTGAATGTAAAACAAAGATTGGCCGAAGAAAATACCAATGACAGCTCCCACGCCCGCACCAGCAGAAACACCTAAAATATCAGGCGAAACCAGTGGGTTACGAAACATCCCTTGGTAAGCTGCGCCTGCAATCGCTAGCCCTCCGCCAATAATAATAGCGGCTAATGTGCGTGGAAAGCGTATTTGCCAGAAAACGGTTTCATGGCGTGGGTTACTCAATTCACTGTGAGATGATAATTGGCTGGCAAATAGTCGATAAAGTTCATTAAGTGTAAGTGAGTACTTACCACTTGTTAACGCAATAACAAAGCTAATCAGTAATATGATGACCAATAAAAGGAATTTTCCCTTTTTGTTCAAAACATCATTCATGACTTTTCCATGAGCAAATCAATTTGCTGTGTCGTTAATGATGAATGGTAGAAACGAGTAAAAAACTCAGCAATATCATGTTTAATATTCATGGCAATGTTTTTATCAAAATGGCTTTGTAGCCGCCTCATTCCCAGTAGGCGGTTAACGCCTGGAGGCCCATCTAACCAACCAAATGGCATGCCACTAAATACAAGTAATTTGCGATTAGCAATAGCATCAAGCCCTTGCCATAATGCAGAACTTGTCATCAGTTCAATGGCTTCGTCATATTGCGTTATAATGATGTCAGGGTTCCATTGGTAGAGCTGCTCCATAGAAACCGTAGTAAGGCCATGAAAATTAGGGATATCCACTACATTGCGTAAGCCTAGCATTTCAATCGCTTCAGTATGAATTGAGCCTTTAGCGCCAGTTTCTAAACCTTTTGCCCCTCTCGCGAGGTAAAAACTCAGTGATTTCTGTTGGTTTTGATGAGCAAATAAGGCAGCATCATCAATATAGCGTTGAGCAAGTTGGCTCAATTGTTGTGCTTGTGGTAAAACCCCTAAGATTTCACCCAGTTGCATTAGTTGCTGCGGTGAGTCTTTTAGGCCACCTGCGATTAACAAATAAGGAACATGGGTTTGTTTGGCGACTTTTTCTGCTTGTGAGCGATAAGTTTCATCAATGTTTCCTGTGTCAATAATTAAGTCAGGGTTATAAGACAACAGTTGTTCAAGGGAAAGGGTACTACCACGGCCTGCCAAGCGGCCATAAACCGGTAATTCAAGCCATTGTGGTGCAAAAAGGCCCGTTTGCCCTTTTTTCAATGAAATAGAGGCGAAACCCACCATTTTTTCTGGGGCTAAGGCAAACATCAGTAAATCGGAAGGGGGCCCCGAGCTGATGACGCGATGAATATCCTTGGGTGTTGGGAGTTTACCGAATATCGCGGCTTCAACTTCTGGGCGAGTTTGTGCGAAGCTTGGTAAGCAGTAAAAAGCAGTGAGGACGGCACTGGATTTAAGAAACTGTCTACGATTGATAGCCATAGTCTAATTTCATCTATTCGTTATGATAATAATTATATAGCGCGAAAATTAGCGGAGTCATGATAGAGAGTCAACTACAAAAGTGGGTTGGTTAAGAAAAATCAACGTTTATGTGATGTAAATCAGTAACAAAGATTGCTATCTATTGATGGATAGCAGAACATTGTTATCGTTAACGAATTGAATATGACTTTGGACTTATGAAGAAAAGAAGACCTTCTTTGCAGGATGTTGCCGACCAAGTTGGCGTCACGAAAATGACGGTGAGCCGTTTTTTACGAAACCCAGAGCAGGTTTCAGAAGCTCTGCGTGATAAAATTGCTCAGGCGGTGGAGGCTTCCGGGTATATTCCGAATAAAGCTCCCGATATTTTATCGAATGCAACCAGCCATGCCATCGGGGTGTTGCTTCCTTCATTAACTAACCAAGTTTTCGCCGAAGTGATCCGTGGAATTGAAGCCGTGACAGACCGCCATGGCTACCAAACCATGCTCGCTCACTATGGCTATTTGCCCGAAAAAGAAGAGGAGCGGCTGACTTCGTTACTTTCTTATAATATTGATGGTGTGATTTTAGCTGAACGAACCCATACAGAGAGAACGCTACGTATGCTTAAAACTGCGGGGATCCCTGTGGTTGAAATTATGGATAGCGTTTCTCCTTGCCTAGATATTGCAGTGGGTATTGATAACTTTGAAGCGTCCCGCCAAATGACTCGGGCGATGATTGAGCGCGGCTGCCGTAAGGTTGTGTATTTAGGCGCAAGGCATGATGAGCGTACTTTTATCCGCCTGAAAGGTTATGAGCAGGCCATGCTCGATGCCAATCTTGAACCACGTAATGTGATGACACAGGCTAGCTCATCGTATTCGTTAGGCGCTCAATTGTTGCACGATTGTCGTGATAAGTATCCAGATACTGACGGCTTATTTTGTACCAATGATGACTTAGCAATAGGGGCTATTTTTGAATGCCAACGTTTAGGTATTCAAATTCCACAAGATCTCGCTATTTCAGGTTTCCACGGCCATGATGTAGGGCAAGTGATGACTCCAAAACTGGCGAGTATTTTGACGCCAAGGGACCAAATGGGGCGTAAGGCGGCAGAAGTCTTGTTGGCGAGAATGTCTGGTAAGAAGCTAACGGATACGCATTTTGATGTGGGGTTTTCTGTCCTTACTGGCGAAAGTATCTAATTATTCCTCGTCATCCTTCGCGCTGTCGCGTTGTTGCCTGTACTCGCCAACCCTAGTCACATACTTATGTATGCTCCTAGGGCTTGACTCGCTTGGCGCCTAGCGACAACACGAATTATTTAGAGGAATGTTTTAAGACGAGCAATAAAGTTTAAATATACTTTTTGTCTTTTTGTCTTTTTGTCTTTTTGTCTTTTTGTCTTTTTGTCTTTTGTTTCTATATTGCATTGCGAGTTTTGCTTTGTTCTTCACCAGCCTCTTCTGAAGTCAGATTGAGAGTATCATCACAGATCTGTTCTCTTCTTCACCAATTTGATTGCCAAATAAATCCGCACTGATGATAATGTTACCCGTAACTTGTTACCGGTAACAAATGCCGGTTTTTAACTAAAGCCAGGACAATAGTGAATATCTGAGGAGTTTCCTATGAATGATACCCAAAAACAAAACTATACATTTGTACTAATGGGGGTATCGGGTAGTGGTAAGTCTGCTGTTGCTACCGGTGTTGCACAGCAACTACAAGCTGCCTTCCTTGATGGTGACTTTCTTCACCCTAAATCAAATATTTTAAAAATGGCATCGGGTCACGCATTAAATGATGACGACCGTAAACCTTGGTTAGTCGCATTAAATAATGCCATTTTTGCAATGCAAAGAACCAATAAGGTATCGCTGGTGGTTAGCTCCGCACTGAAAAAAAGCTATCGCGATATCTTAAGAGAGGGGAACCATAACCTCTATTTTATTTACCTAAAAGGTGATGCGGTTGTTATTGAAGAGAGATTGAAAGCACGTAAAGGGCATTTCTTTAAGCCTGAAATGCTGAAATCGCAATTTGATGCTTTACAAGAACCTGGTGCGGATGAACCTGATGTGCAGGTTGTTGATATTCGACCATCCTTAGAGAACGTGATTGAAAATACGTGTTCTACTATTCGTAAGATTGTCGCTGGAGATAACTAATGAATACCCCAGAAACATTAAGCACGTTAACGCTCGTGCTAACGGCAGTTGGCTCTGTCGTTTTACTGCTCTTTTTAGTGATGTATGCTCGTTTACACGCATTTGTCGCGCTAATGATCGTTTCTATTGGCGCGGGTTTATTCTCCGGCATGCCAGTACAACAGATCACTGAAACCATGCAAAAAGGTATGGCGGGAACCTTAGGTTTCCTTGCTATTGTGGTGGCGCTTGGGGCAATGTTCGGTAAAATTTTACATGAAACAGGTGCGTTAGACCAAATAGCGAATAAGCTACTTAATCTGTTCGGTGAAAAGAATGCTCACTATGCAGTGGGGGTCGCAGGGTTGATTTGTGCGCTACCGCTTTTCTTTGATGTGGCTATTGTCTTGTTAATTGGCGTGGTGTTTGCAGTTGCAAACCGTACTGGCCATAACGTTGTCCGCCTTGCTATCCCTCTATTTGCTGGTGTTGCCGCCGCGGCAGCGTTCTTATTACCGGGACCAACACCGATGTTGGTTGCATCACAAATGGGCGCGGATTATGGCTGGATGATTTTAATTGGCCTGTGTGCTGCTATCCCTGGCATGATTTTGGCAGGCCCTTTATTTGGTAAATTTATCAGTAATTATGTTCATATTGATATCCCTGCGGATTATCAAGCGCCAAATACAGAACATGGCAAAATGCCAAGCTTTGGATTTAGCTTGTGTTTAGTGCTTTTCCCATTGGTATTAGTGGGTTTAAAAACAATCGGGACTCATTTAGTTGAAAAAGGAACTACTCTTGAGCATTGGTTAGAGTTTATCGGTCACCCTTTCACTGCCTTATTGTTAGCGTGTTTACTGGCGATTTATGGCCTAGGCTTCCGTTATGGTATGGATAAAGAAAAAGTCATGGCGATTTGTTCTGCTGCGATCCAACCTGCTGGGATCATTTTACTTGTGACCGGTGCTGGTGGCGTATTCAAACAAATTTTGGTGGACTCAGGTGTCGGTCCCGCGCTAGGTGACTCTTTAATTGGTGCAGGTTTACCTATTGCGGTTGCTTGTTTTGTATTAGCGGGGGCGGTACGTGTTATTCAAGGGTCAGCAACCGTTGCATGTTTAACTGCTGTAGGTTTAGTGTTACCTGTTATCAGTGAGTTAGGCTACTCAGGCGCACAGCTGGCAGCATTAGCCGTTTGCATCTCTGGTGGGTCATTAATCTTAAGCCATGTGAATGACTCTGGCTTCTGGCTATATGGGAAATTTACTGGTGCAACTGAAGCACAAACGCTAAAAACGTGGACGGTAATGGAAACTATCCTTGGTACGACAGGGGCAATTGTCGGCATGGTGTTCTTTATGTTCTTGTAATGTGCTTCATAAAAAGGTAATCAAAGCGCCCACAATCAAGTGGGCGTTTTTGTTTAGCTTAAGCTAATTTTAGGAATGATAATTTCATTGTGGGGTTGTGGGGCGTTAATGTGTTTAACATGGCCCGGTGATAGCGCAATATGCTTCGTAAAAAATGAGGTCAGCCCTAAGTCGTGAGTAGAAAAGAAAATAATTGATTTATCTAATTCAAACTCTTGTTTTATTAATTGTAAAAATGAGAGCGCATCAGAGGTTGCCATAAATGATGTTGATTCGTCTAAGAATATCATTTCAGGTTGTTTTATCAGTGCAAGAACGAGCTGTAACTTTTGTTTTTCCCCTGTAGAGGCAGCGATGTCGGTGACGAGTGTGTCGTCTAAGGTTTCTTTGCTAATCAGTAAGGTTGGGCAACATAATTTGGTCAGGCGAACAATCGTATTGTTATCGAAAACACCGTAGAAATTAAAATTGTCACGTATGCTGCCATGAATAAATGTTGAAATACCATTATGGTAGGCAATTTTTTCTGTTAAAAAGGATTGGGAAATTTCATCAATTCCAATACTATTGATTGTAATATCCCCTGAAGAGTATTCCGAAGTCCCACATAATGCTTTCATTAAAGATGTCTTTCCTACCCCTGAAATACCAGTAATACCGATAACATCACCGGGTTTGGCTTCAATATTGAGCTGGTTAATAATGGTTTTACCATTAATATTAACGCTAAGATTTTTTGCACTAAAATGCTTTATCGAATCTGTTGTTATGCCATCTACTTTGAAATGGATAAGTGGATTGTTTTTTAGCTGATCAATACTGGATTTGATATGAAATAGATGTGTTTTCACCATAAATAAGCGATTAATTGCACTTGTAATTGCACCTGAAAGTCGGCCATTAATGATCATTACAGCGATAACGGAGGCTAAACTTAAACTCCCTTCACCAATAGCTAAATAGCTAGCCACGTACATGATAATCATGGATAGAAACGTATTTACTTTGATGATTTCCATCCAATGGTGGTTTGCCTCATTCAGTTTTAATTTTATTTTTTCATCTTCATTGGTTTTTGTACTGATGTACTGCTTAAAGTGGTTATCTCTGGCGAAATACAGCTCATGTTTTTTCTGTTCTAACGAGTAGTACATGGCTGATTTTTCATAGTTTAAGGTATTCGCTCGAAGCATATTTTTATAGGAAAGGAAGCGGACATGTAGACATAAAAAGATAAGCCCAGCGTAATAGCTCAATAGCAATAATGAATAAAAACCTAGCATGCCAAAAATACAAAATGAAAATAAAATGGCTAAACCGATATCATAAATAATTTGTGGTTTGATTTCCCATACCTGTAAAATCGATGCTTCGGCAGTTCTCACTTTAATCGAGGCACTTTTACAACTAGACTGCTTTAATAAATTAACAAAGTAACGATTAAAAATGCTGATGTTAAGCTTTGTTTTTTTTATATTCTGTTCATGAATGATGTGTTTAATAAAGAACTCTAAGCCAATAACAACAATGAAAATAAAACTAATATATAAGATTGAGCTTATGGACTCACTGTAAACTAATCGTGAGTTAAAAAGATTTGAATATAAAGGTAATAACAGTGCAAATACAATTAAAGGTAATGAAAATAAACTGGATTTTGGGGTTAACTTAATTAGTGATGTGTATATACTCTCTTCATTCAATGTGTTTTCACTCGCAGAGAATGAAAATAAGTTTTTACTTTCAATTAGTTGGTGCGTTATTGTGGTGTCAGTTGTGAGGTTGGTTAGCTGGCCCTTATGATTTTTAATGATAATGTACTTTCCATTTTCTATTTCCATAATGAAGAGAGCGGGCAGGTTTTTTTCACTAAAATCAGAAATGGAAACATATTGATAAGTGAAAAAATCATTATTAATAAATTCATTTATATTATTTAATATATATTTATTATCATACGATAGGGCGGGAGAGATAAATGACTCCCCTAATATCTTAAAATATTGGTTAATGACATCATGGAAACTACTTTCTTTCATTTTCTTCACTCTTCAGGAAGCAAGCGTTAACACCTTGATTATCTTCAATAGGTTTCAATGCTTTAATGTGTACATTAGGCGTGCTTTTCTTAATTAATACGGTGTTATAAATGGTGTAGGTCATTGCCACATCAAAAGAGATGTTATTTCCATAACTGCAATAGATATCAATAGATTTAACCTTTTTATGGTCAATGAATTTGATGGTGTCATGGCTAAATATTAACGACTTCATGATGTTCTTGCCATTGCCATTATTACTATCGGTATTTATAGATGCAGAAGCTTCAGTGTTGCTGTTATCAATTCCTATCAATGCTGCTTTACCTTTATTTTCTTCAGCGGCCATCGTACTTGATAACACATTTGCTAAAAGTACGGCCATAAGTAATGTCATGGTTGCTACAGCAGCAGATAATGCAGAAATAAAACCTAACATAGGTCACCAAACGTTAAATGTAATGTTATCGCTAATTAATGCGGTTAAATAATGAAGCACTGAAATCTCTTTACTCGAGATATAGAGCATCACCGGTAGGCCATCATGCTCTGGAAGGAGCACAGTATTTTGTTCCGGTGTAATTTGTACGGAATAATAGCGCTCTTGGTTGGCTCGTTCCCTATCACTAAAGGAGTCAGCACTGATTTTTGTGACTTTTCCGTTAATGATTTTTTTAAATCCAGGGGAGTTCACCACAATTTTTGCTGGCAACTGTTGCGTTATAAAAGGACGATATTTCGCTAATACTTTACCTTCAATGACCCGTGTATTTTGCTGTTTTTTAATTACCATGACTAAATTTGAGGCTTCAACGTAAGAGCCTTTTTCTAAATCTTTTTCGATACTTAATACAACCCCATCTGCTGGCGATAGTACGCTATTTGCTCTTATTTTATTGCGAAGTAATTCCATCTGGCCGCTGTTTTCTAATTTCTCTTTTTTTAGCCGATTAAGTAGAGTTTCATTTTCTTGGATTTCACCGATAAGCCGTGCTGTATATTTCTTTTCTAGCAGTGAGATTTCTCGCAATAGCCCTTGAGCATTTAATTCACCTGATGTCATCAATGCGGTGGTACGGCTAATTTCAGCATTATTATTGAGTTTTTCAATTTCAGGAGCTCTTGCATTCTTTAATAATAAGTCCTTTTTTTTCAATATGTTAATCTGATTCTCTAATTCACTAGACTCTTTAACTTGTGAGATATATTTATCTCTTAAGTTGCTTATCTCCATGCGTAAGAGAACGTGACCATAAAGCTCTCTATAAGCACTTAACGTTTGACTCTGTAAGCCCTTTGCAAAGAAAAAATATTCAGATTCTGTACTTATGCTTCCATCAAGGATTTTATTTAATAGCTTTTTATTTTCTTCTAATTCATCAATGCGTTCATTAGCAAAAGTAACGAGGTTGGTTAAGGTTTTTTCTTGATGAAACGCATCTAGATTCGTATAGGAAAATAAAATCTGATCTTTCTCTACCTTATCGCCGGTTTTAATCGCGAATTGATTAATAAATCCAGATGCAGGACTTACTATTTCTAGCCGATTGGAGACCCCTGAGATGATACCCTCTCCAGGAGAGGATATTTCTATTTCAGCTAATAAAATATATCCGATGAACAATGATGTGATACCTAGGAATATTTTTAATTTTTTAGGGATTTGGTTCAGTTTATTTAGATAACGTTTCAATTTCAGCTAACTTCCCTGTTAATTGTATGTATTCCATTTTGTTTTTCATATCAGCAATCATTAGTTCAGCTATGCGCCTTTCCATTGTTAACATATCAAATAATGTGTTAACCATTTCATAGAAAGAAGACTGTGATATTTCATATTCCCTTTGTTGGCTCTTAACTATCGAACGCATGGTCTTACGTTGTGCATGTAACCCTGCAAGTTCAGTCGCATTTGAATTAGCAATTAATTTTAAATTTTTAATTTTAGCGGTTGATTCTTTATATTTATAATCAGCCTTTCCCTTTGTTGCTTCATACAGTTTTAGCTGAGATTTTTCATTCAGTATTTTATCAAGGTCAAAGATATTTAGTTTTACCTCCATTCCCATGTAAGACTCGTTACGACTTCGAACTTGGTCAACAAATCGTTCTTCGGCGATAACATTAACATTCAAGAATGGGTTTTGTTGATAAGCATTTTCCTTCATTGCATCAGCTTGCATGCGGAGCAAGTTATATTCGCTATTTTGTTGCGCGTTTTCACTATCAATAATAGTTTTTTGCAATTTTTTTAGTAAGTTTTTGGGAACCTGTACGCCTTTAGATGGAAAGGTGATCCCCGATAAAAGCTCAATATTTGACTTATATTGTTCAATTTCTTTTTCTATATTCTGTAGCTCTGTTTCAATCCTCTGCATCAATAAGGACGCTTGTTCAACATCGCTGTATTTCGCTATACCACTTTTATAGCGGTGGGTAATAAGTTTGAAAATATTTTTAGCGTTTTTATTTAAATCATCTGTCGTTTTTGTTAACTCATTGAGATAATAGATGCCAATTAAGTTATTAGTTGTTGAGGTGTAAAGCTCTTCTTTTTCTTTGTTTAGTGAGAGCGTTGATATTTTTAATTTTAAATTTTTTTCGTTAAATTTATGAGTTAGCGTCGTATCATAGACTAATGAACTGGCAGTAATATTACTGCTGGTACTGCCATCATGGCTTTTTATTTTTCCTGATGCTGATATTTTTGGTAGATAATAATAGTTTGTTTGCTTTGCTCTGAGCTTTTCAGCTTCTAATTCTAATGACTTTATTTGAACCGGATTGGAATTTTCTAATACTCGGTTAATAAAGGCTTGGAAATTTTCTACATCTTGGCTAGCCAAGCTATAAGATGGTGATAATAGTGTTAATAAAAAACCAAAGGTGATGAGGCGCACGTTTTTTACTCCATTGATAGTAATGTTAATAATTTTTTTCTGCTCTCAATGGTGTTTTCTTTTAGCCATTGTGTAGTTTGATCTATTTTTAAAATTTCTTCTGATATTTTTTCATTTTCATTTCTTTTATTTATTTTTTCTTCTAATAAGTAGACCGCTAATTTTCTTTTCCAGTCGTCATCAGCTTCTTTTATTGATTGTAAAACTGCTAAGTGATCTTGTGCAGTGGTAGATAAGGCCTGAAGGTATGAAGAAATATCAGTCGCAAGTTCATTGCTTTCAGTCACGGAAACCATTTTTTGCGCTATACTGATATTCACTTCTTGTAATGAATTCAGGGTTTCTTGAATGTGATTAAGTTCTTCTGAGTCGTTTTTAGATAGTTGCTGTTTAGTTTTTTTATTTTCTTTTTGATAAAAGAAGTGAAAGAAATTCAAACTAACTAACAATAAAACTGAAATAGACACTCCCAGAATGGAGGTTAAGAATGCAAAAGACATTGAATTAAGTGCCATTGAAATGGATGAAATCATGGCATTCATTTTTTCTGAGATATCACCTTCTCCCCCAAGCGATGCTGAGATCGCGGTGATCATCCCTGTTAACCCAATAAATGTTCCGATTAACCCTAATGATACAGTGACGGATGCAGATAATTTAGTTTGGTTTGAAAGCAATGTATAGTTGCTTTGTTTGTTTTTATTAAATACTCGGTGAAATAAAAATATAATTAAAGGATAAATATAAATCCCAATCATGGTGTAGCTGATTTCAGGAGCAAGCAATAGACATTGCTGAACCATTTCACGTACCGATTGTAATAAAAAACAAGCGATAAACGTTGCTGCATAAAAAAATAATCCAATATAATACATGTTATTTTTAATCCCAATAAATACATGAGTTCCAACCTGGGCAATGTTCACTTGTCCCTTGTTTTAGAACAATCTCTTTATTAATGCCCATATTCTTAATTAGTGATGCCATATAAAGAAGGTTATAGGTGTTTTTTTCTTTACTGTGGCTGACCTTATCATTAATGTAACCACTGATAATGATTTTATTACTCTCGTTTTTAATGATTTCTTTCTTTATTAAAGAAATTTCATTGTTTGATAAATGAATGCCACCTTTAAAGAAAAGACGTTTGTTTGGTATATCCATCTTTATTTTTTCAAAGTTTAACTGGCCATAATTGATATGGGTTTCTGCGGCTTTCATACCACTAAAAATAAACACCATAGAAACTAAAATAATTATGCATAGTGTTCCACTTAACCCATCAACCATTGGGGCTAGTTCTTCATCAGAGTTATCATCATCTTCTTCCATTATTTTATTCTTTCATTTTAGAAACAACTTTGTTAATTCATTCTTTTATTATAATCGCTATTGAAATGAACTCACTTGAATTTGAGCTCAAAAAAAAAGGTTGTCAGACCACATTATATTAAATGACGTTTTATTTTTAATTAAATGGATATAATTGTTTTTATTGACGGCAGCGCGTGAGTATTAGCTGATAAATCCATTTATTAATATAATGATATAGAATATGACCGATAAAACTATCACCGATAAATTAAAAAGCATAGAAATTCAAAAGTTTAAAGTTCAAGGGTTTGATTTAATTGTAACTAAACCCGATGGTTCTATTGAGAACATTAAAAATGGGTTGTCTGAAGTTATCTTAGGAAACATGACATTATTGACTGAGCAAGGAACGATTATTTCACAAGATGAAATCCTATCATCAATAACCTTAAACGTGGGAGCCGATGCCGTTTATATCAAAGAGCAATTAACGAGTGATATCGTCGAATATACTGATAACCAAGCCTCAAAAAATAATAGTGAGCAAATAGAAGGTGAGGAACAGCAAGATGGTAATCGGCAAGACGATGAGCAAAGTTTCAACAAAAAACTAGCGGAGTTAAATCAAAAAAATCAGCAACTAGAAAAGACGCTTCAGACTTTGTCTTCTGAAAAAGACGAAAAGGAAGCATTACTAAGCTCGTCTTTAACAAAGCTTACAGAAGCGAAAAAACAGCTAAATCAGAAAAATAAATCGGAGAAAGCACCGGTAGAAGATAATGACTTAAGTTTTTCTCCACCACCCGCACCTGTGGCTATGCCAATAAGCGCCTCGTCATCATCTACTCAGTCTGCAAATAAGCCACCCGCAGCTTCCCAAATAGATAAACCGATAACACAGGTTTTTATTCAGGGGAAACTAAGCGAAGAGTCTGACTCAGGGAAAAAGGGCGATAATATTACCCATATTAATACACCGACATTTACTGGGGTTGTTTCTCCTGATAGTCAGGCTTATCTGACGATTAATGATAAAAAATATCCGATCACCGCAGATAAAGACGGGAAGTGGTTATTAAAAATCACAGAACCGCTAGACGATAAAATATATGAATATTCATTAGTGGCTTCCTCCGTTGGCGGTAAGCCAGTGACGGTGAATGGTCAATTTGAAGTGGACACTCAGCTTGATAACCTCTCTGTTAGCCTTGATGGGCATTCGGATATCGAAACATTGGGTGGGAGACAAACGAATAATCAGGTTCCTACTTTTGCTGGGAAAGCCGAAGCCGGTAGTTCAGTCACGCTAACAATTGCAGGACAAATTTTATCGACAGTTGCTGATGATAAAGGCGGGTGGCGAATTACTGTCGAGAAACCATTGGCTGATGGGGTATCTGACTATCAAGTCACTGCAGTGGATGCAGCGGGTAATCAAAAAACCATCACTGAGACCGTGACTATTAAAACCTCCCTGCCCGATGCAAGCGTACTGCTTGATAACTCGGCAGTTTTTTTGACCAATAAAGTGACGCCAACGCTTACGGGGAAAACAGATCCTAATGCCAGTATCGTCGTTAAGGTCGCTGAAAAAGAGTACTTCACCAAAGCTAATGCGCAAGGTGATTGGTCACTCACCATCAATAATAATCTAACGGATGGCTCATATGTATTAAAGGTTAAGGTCACAGACAGTGTAGGGAATCAGGGCATATTTATCCAAAGCCTACTAGTAGACACCACTCCACCCCCTGCACAAGCTAAGCTCAGAGAGAGCTGCGATTCGGGTGTCAAAGGTGACAATATCACCCAACAAGAAGCTGTAATATTGGAAGGCGAAACCAAACCGCAATCGACGGTCGTGGTCCAGTTTGCGGGGCAGGAATATAGCGTTATTGCGGATAAAGACGGGCACTGGCAAGTACCATTACCCGCAGTGAAGCAAGATGGTGTATATGATTTCCACGTGAAAGTGATAGACACCCTCGGAAACATTGGGGCGTCTGAAGGGCAGTTCACCGTAGATACTAAGGTTGATCGCTTATCTGTTTACCTTGAAGCGCAGTCTGATAGTGGCAATATCGGTGATAATATCACCAAAGAGACGCGTCCACACTTTACTGGCAAAGCAGAAGTGGGTAGCCGTATTGAGTTGACGATTGATGGGCAACAGTTAAAAACCTTTGCTGACAGCCATGGGGATTGGGCCGTGGCGGCTCAAAAAGCATTAGCCGACGGTATCTATCATTACGAAGTAGCGGTAATGGATGTGGCAGGCAACACCACTATAGTTACTGAGTCCGTGCAGATCAAAACCACATTGCAGCCGACAATTTTGCAACTTAATAATCAGTCTGATTTTGTCACTAACCAATTGACTCCCACCCTGTCAGGGCAATCTGAGCCCCATGCAAAGATAGAGATTTCTCTGAGCGGACAAAAATACTCAACGGTGGCCGATGAACAGGGTGCTTGGTCATTTATGGCCACCTCATTAGTCACGTCGGGAAGTTACCCACTCAAAGTGCTCGTTACCGATATTGCAGGAAATAGCGAGAAAATCAGCGAGACGGTGTGGGTAGACACCACGCCACCTGTTGCGCAAGCGAATCTGAACGAGAGTTGTGATTCAGGTATCAAAGGTGACAATATCACCCAACAAAAAACTGTAACATTGGAAGGCAAAACCAAATCTAAATCGACGGTCGCGGTCCAGTTTGCGGGGCTGGAGTACAGCGCTACTGCGGATAAAGACGGGTATTGGCAAATACCACTACCCGCAGTGAAGCAAGACGGTGTGTATGATTATCAGGTGAAAGTGACAGATATCATTGGAAATGTCGAGACGTCTAAAGGGCAATTCACTGTAGATAGCCATATTATCCTGACCGCAGGCTTAGATCCTGCAAGCCAAGAGAATTCGAATGCTTTAATAACTTACCTAAAACGCCCTCAAATCAGTGGCACATCGGATCCTGAAAGTAAAATCACTGCGGAATTTAAAGGACAAACTAAAATAGTTTATGCGGATCACCAAGGAAAATGGTCTCTGATTTTTGATGTCGATGCGAATGTCGGTAAGGATAACCACTATAAGGTTGTCGCAGAAGATACCGCGGGTAATCAAAATACCATTAGTCAGAGCTTTACGTACCTGCCCCCATCATTAGAGGGTGGGAATGCGGAGCTTCCGGCGCTTATAGTCACATTAGACGCGGCATGTGATAGTGGAAATAAAGGTGATTATATCACCAATATCAAAGCGCCTAAGTTTACTGGGATTGCGACTCCAGGGGCTAAAATTACACTGGTAATCGGGAATGAAAGTTTTCCTACTGTGGCAGATAAAGTGACTGGAAACTGGGAAGTTAAAGTTAAAGAACTCGAGGAAGGAAATAGCCAGTACCTTGTGACGGCTGAGCACCCGGTAAATGGACAAACAACGGATGTTTCTGGAAATATATTTATTGATACCACCGCCCCTGTATCCACGATTGAATTAAGTGCAGAAACGGATACAGGAACCAAAGGAAATTTTATTACCGCACATCGCAACCCTGTATTTACGGGAAGAGGGGAGCCGGGGTGTAAAGTTATATTGCAATTAAATAATGAGTTAGTTCCAACGACTGCCGATAATAATGGCAAGTGGAGCTTAAAGCTTTCCAATGAATTACCGAAAAACTTTATTGGTGATTATAAAATTACTGTTACGGATGCGGCAGATAATCAATTTGAAAAAATAGATACACTGATAATTAATTCTAATCCCCCAGAGATAACCGATGCTGCTCTGGCTTCACCTTGGACGAAAGGTAAATTCCATGATGATAAATCGACTAATGACTTAGAGGCAACTTTTACAGGCAAGGTAACCCCTGGTTCAAGTTTACAATTTAAATTTAGATTGAGTAATACAGATGAGCATGCGTTTTCCATTACCGACATTGATAAAGATGGGAATTGGTCTTTTAGTTTGCCTTCAGGTCTTCTTCGAGTAGACTGCCGTTATGACCTTGATAATATGTCATTAATTGCCACGTCCCCTGCTGGGTTGAAGACAGAAAAGGTGATTGAAGAAAAAGGTATTCAAATAAAGGATTGTGTTTTAAATGTAACATTTGAAGTGGCGGCAGAGTCGAGTAGTACGGGGGAAATTGATAACTCATTGAGTTCAAGTCGTTCACCGAAGTTACAGGGCGTGATTTCAGGAGCGACGGATAGAGATGAACTCAGTGCAACTATACTGATATGTGGTAAAACGTATTCGGTTAATTTGACTAATGGTCGAAAAAATTGGGATTTTAAGGTTCCAGCAGATATTCAACTCCCTCTAGGGGAAGTCCCCTATACTCTTACATTTAAAGACGTTTATGGCTCGGTAAGGGAGTTTTCTTCTTCCGTAATAATCAGTGATTTTAAATTTTACCTTGACCCCGATACGGATTCAGGTGAAATCGGTAACCACTATACCAATCATAAAAAACCCGTTTATAAAGGACAAATAACAGCCGGTGGTACGATTTCAGCGAAAGTAAATGGCCATAATTATCCTATACAAGCAAATGATAAGGGAGAGTGGCGTTTCGAAGTTCCTATTAAAGGGGATGGAGCCTACCATATTAGCTTTATCCAAGATGACGGTACAGTTTCAGTAGGGCAAACAACACTCAATATCCTCACCACAGAACCGGTGTTTAATGGCTTTGGTTTTGTTGATAAGCAATTTCATGCAGGTACGCAAGTTGCGAATGTAACCAATCCTAAACTGGTTTTCACTTATCGTGGAAACATGGATTATTACCTAATAAACGTGAATGGGAAAACCACTCGACATAATAAGCTACAAACTAAATATAATGGTTCTAAAACGGTGTTTGCTAATGAACTCGCCTTACCTGACGGTGAGCATGTAGCAAAGATAACTGCATTTGATATTGCTGGAAATAAAACAGAGCATGAAGTGGTTATTAAAGTGCTCAGTGACGAGTCCGGTAAGACCGCTCCAAGTATTGAATTTGGTGTGAATAATCAACAATTAATTTCTGCAAAGGACGGTAAATTACTTTTCAACCAAAATGACTTAACACTCACGGGGACGACGAGTGTCGCAAGCCTAGTTACCATCAAAGACATAAATGGAAAAATACTGGGTGCGGCAAAAGCAAATAATCAGGGGATTTGGCAAATACAATTACCCAATGACATCGTCCCTGTCGGTATTCAGGATGGTGAAAATATTAAATTATCAGTTACAGCAAAGGATTTAGTTAATCGTGAAACGCAGTTTGAGTTTGATTTAGTCTATGACATCTCTCCTCCTGAATTAACTGCGGAATTAGATGATCCGCTATCGAGTGGAGGTATTATCCATGTTAGCCAACCAACATTTAGTGGAACAACCAAAGTTAATTCGGAAGTACGCTTGACGATAAATGGAAAGACTTATCATACAACTGCGGGTCACGATGGTAACTGGCAAATTAAATTATCTGATACAGAGGCGCTTGCTGAGGGGGCTTACTCTTATGAAATCGAAGCCCGAGACATTTTGGGCCAAATTAGTTTGCAACCCATATTGGGCGATTTTAAAGTAAAAACCATCGCTTTAGCGGCGGGAGGGTTAACATCAGATTCAGATTCGGGGATTCAGGACGATAACCACACAAATGTAAATACGCCGACATTTAGCGGAATTACTGAACCAAATGCGGAAATTCGATTGGTTTTTGATAACAAAGTCTCTTCAACTTTTGAAACTATCGCCAATGAGAAAGGCGAATGGACGCTCCCTGTTGATATTGAATTGAGTGATGGTCTTCATGACTATGTGATTTTTGCAAATGATAAGATTCAGGGGATTAAAGGCCAAGTTTCAGGGCAATTGGTGATTGATACATCAGCGCCTGACTACCTTATTGGTGGTGTTGTGGACCCTGTAAGCTTTACCACTCAACAGGATATTTTAACCGATGTTTCTGTCCTGACTTTTGCAGGAATTGCAGAGCCTGAAACTTATGTACGGCTAACGATTGGCCAACAGGTTTATAAAGATATTAAGGTGAATGAAGGTGGTGAGTGGGCGTTTACTTTACCTCATTCACTTAAAGACGCTGATTATAACTATCTAATTGAGGCAATTGATATTGCGGGTAACATAGGAGTACAACGTTTAACCGGCACAGTGACCGTTGACGCGACACCCCCTGAAATTACGGAATGCAGCCTAGATGTGATGACTGACTCCGGTCTATTAAATGATGCCGTGACTAACCATAATCACCCAACATTCAGTGGAGTAACAGAACCGAATGCATTGGTTGAGTTCACTATCAATCAAAAAACGTACCAAGAGAGCGCCAATGAAAAAGGAGTATGGACAATTCCTGTAACAGAAACTCTGAACGATGGTTCCTATGATTATCTTATTAAGGTAAAGGATAAAGTAGGCCATAGCGCGGAAAAGACAGGGAAAGTCATGATAGATACTAAGGCACCTGAATTGAGTGGGAATTTAGATGACTCAACGAATACAGCGGATAAACAGGATGAGATCACCAGTATCAATACGCCAAAGTTCAGTGGTGTAACAGAGGCTGACACCATGGTATTTTTGACTATTGGTAATCAAACCTATAAGCAAAAATCAAATGAAGTGGGCCAATGGGAAATCTCTATGAATAACCCCTTAAAAGATGGCATTTATGACTATGAAGTCAATGTATATGATCAGGCAGGAAATCAGGCACAGGTTAAAAGTCGTATTACTATTTATTCCGATTTACCCGATGCGACCGTAACCCCAAAACCAGTAGATAATATCGAAGTGAATCAGGTTGATATTCCTCCAATAGATTCTACGTTGATACCAATAGATATTGATAATCACTATTTTTAGTTAAATAAGAGCCCTACCATGAAAATGGTGAGGCTCAAGTATTTATAGAAGATGATTAAAAGGGATATCGCGTATTAAAACAGAGGGTAGGTGAGATTTGGCTGGGAATGAAAACTTTTAAATGCCAGTAAAAAATAAGGAACATCATCATAGCCGACTTCTTGAGCAATACGCGTCATCGGCATATTTTCTGTTCTCGATAATATCATCGCTTTATTCATTCGGGACATTAAGCTAATTTTGGAAAAACTTGTATATTCACTGGCAAGTCTTCGTTTAAGGGTTGAGGAACTCATATGGAGCTTTTTCGCAATAGTATCTAGGGTATGGCACTGTTTTCCAGCGCTATGAAAAATTAAGTCATACACTTTGTCTTTTATCGAGATATTGATTGATGCATATAGTGTAGAGGTAAATTCATTCACTAATAAAAAAAAGGACAGAATAAAACTTAAATGAATATGAATAACATTATGGCTGGAAGGGGCGTTAACTTCTTTAATTGCAGCGTGAAATACATCTTCAATAATCGGGTTTTCTTGTAAGCTAGTACAGCAAATTTGACTTATTGAGGGAGTTTTTTTCTTATTAACAATTTTCTTATCAACAAATAATGCAGCATGTTGTTGGTAAAAGGATTTTAACATATCTGAGGTCATGGGAAGTACATCTGCAGCCAGCGGGTTGTGACTATCACGATTAATTATCTCAATTGAAGATCCTTTAGGAAGCAAACAGATATCTGATGTTGTCAGCTTTTGCCATTGGCCTTCTTCTATCCGCATTTCAATTTCACCTGAGCTCACTTTAAACAGTAGAGAGTGAGTTAGATAAAAGCTATTTTTTATTTTATTGGATAGGTTTTCAATATAAGAATGAAACGATTTTACACAGAAATTAGTCGACATTTTTTGAACCTAAATAAATATTACCTACGATTGCTACCGTAAAATTATTCTGGTTGTGTCAAAGAATTGTTCACGGTTTCCATATTTTTAACAACAAACCATGTGCTTGGATAAGCTGAAAAACGATTTGTTATTACCTCCTTACTTAATAAACTTCAACGTACAGCGATGTGATTTACTAAAAGGAACGTAGGGATACTAATTTTATGTGGGGTATATTGATTTAATTAATGGTCACGATTTTTTATATTTTTTAGAGGGAGCAATAAATTCGCAATTAGTCCGTACTATTCCAAATTTAGTGTTCTTAATGTATTGTTTTTATTTGAAATAATTATTTTAACTTTAATGTTGGAATTGAATTTCTAGGGTGACAAAAAGATAAGTAAGAAAAAAGCCAAAGTGAAATGGCAAAGCTCAGGCGCTAAATATTAAAAATAGTCACAAATCAAAAGGCAGAGGATATTGAAAATACCTCTGCCTCATTGTGTGTTAAGTCCGTAATTAATTTAATACTTGGCTTAACTGGTTATATAGCCCTTGTGCACTCTTCTTATAACCCTCGACGGAGAGATGCACATTGTCAGGTCGTGCTAAATCTTGTGCTGCCCATGTACGAATTGAACAAGGGCCTCCCATAAAGGCTTGCCAGTCCCAAAATAGCGTATTTTCCTGAGCGGCCACCGCCTTTTGAATTTGAATCACACTCGTTAAATTCACTGGCATTTGAGCTTGGCAACTCGCCGCATCATTAAATTTAAGTGAATCATTCGGGCCGATAAGTAAAATAACGCTATTTGGCATTTGTTGGCGAATTAAGCGAATTTTAGCGCGCAAATTTTGCTCGTAAGCGGCTAAATCTAACGTATCGTTAAAAGCCTCATTGGTACCATAGGCTAAAATCACCATATCAGGGGACATTTGCGCTAAGGTTTCGCTCCATTGTGGCTGCCATTTATCTGTCATACTCAATGTTGCACCATTGAGCCCAAGAGCTGAAAGCATGACTCCTGGCTTTTGCGAACGCACTAACCACCCGCCAATTTTTAACCCATTACCTTTATTAACAGTAACCTGAGCCGGAAGTTGGGTATTGACAGGGGACGAAAATACCCACTGGTTGCCTGTGGCTGGCAATGCAACATTGGGGGAAACCGCAGGAGCAACACGCATTTGTGAATCACCTGTGCTTTGGTATAGAGTTTGTAACTGATAAGCCCCTAGCGCAGGCTGTAAAGGCTTGAGCACCACTTTACTGTTGGCTGCTTGCGGCTCAGCGATTAGCCCACCAAGTGGGTAATCAAAGCGTTCATCTTTACGACTTGAAGCCAGCGACCACTCTTTCTTCTCGCTCGTGCGGTTAATGGTTGCTGTTCGTTGCCCCGGCACTGATATAGGAGGAATGAAACCTGGGCCTGCATCCCCATAGCGTTGCTGAAATAATGTTCTTAAATTGCCGCTGAAAAAGTCAGCAGCGGTGTGTGAGTCGCCAATTTGGACAATGTGTACTTGCTGGTTGCCTTGGCGTAACTTATTCGCCAACTGTGGCAAATTAGGCTCTGCGTTATTGACCAGCTGCCCTTGTGCAACCGCAGGCTGGTTTTTAGGCAAGCTAGTTGTGCGAGTTTTGTCTGATGTGTTCTGGCAAGACAATAATCCCAGCGACAAAAGCGCAATCACGCTACCCGCTAATATTTTGGACTTAGCTTGACACAGTTTGTTCAGTTTCATGAGGTTCCTTTTCTTCCTCTTCTTCGAAATGAATGAGTGAGAATACTTTTTCAGCAATCAGTTGTTGGCCTTTTCCGCTGAAATGGATCCCGTCACCACTTCGCAATTTAATGGTACTGCTTGCATCACCGATATAGTCAGAATAGGTATCGCCTTGATATTTAAAGACGTCATTGACCGAAAAGTAAATTTCACCGTTATCCTCAATTTCAGATTGATAGAGGCTACTTAAGAATTTCATACCATCGGAGAGCGTATTTTTACGCATATTAGGTGGGCCAACCCAAATAACATCAACATTGTGCTGGCGAGCGGTCGATATTATATCACTAATCCGCTCACGGTACACTTTTTCCCAATCTTCACTTTTAAATTTGACGTATTTATAACCCGTTTGTGGTGGCATGTCCCAAGGGTCGTTAGGCCCTAAAAAAACCACTAAAACCTTAATGTTGGGGTTATCATTCAATGCCTTGGCAATGGTTTGGGGCCAATTAAAAAAGCGTGGATATGCCAGCCCTGTGCTTTGCTTACTTAGATTAATGCTATCGATATTATATTTTTTCAAGAGCATGTTTTTAACATGTGGAGCGACGCCTTGCATCATGGAGTCCCCCGCAAACAGAACTTGTTGGCCTTTTTCGATATTGGCAATATGTTTTGCCACGATTGGCTGATCTTTCTTGATTGTGAAACCGCCAAAGCTAATTTTCTGGTTTTTCTCCCAAGCTTGTGGTCGTTTCAGCCGTTCAGGGAAGGTAACCGATAAGCTTTCAGCCGGATAAATGTAGCCATTTACGAAGTGAAGACCAATTTGAAACTCTTTGGGGAAATTGAGTTTTTTATCTTTATTGGCCAGTGCGAGCGCCGCGGCCTGTTTGTCTTCCTGCGCTTTTTGTCCTGATGCGTAGTAAGTGAATAGGCTTCCTGCCTCAAGCGCGCCATCATGTAAGTAAGCGCCATAATCCCAGATAGGATTACCTGCCATTTTCGCCCATGGGGTATCTTGGTGATATTTCTGTTGCCAAAATCGTTCTAGCGAGCTTTGATTCAACCAAATTAATAATAGGCCAGCAATTAGGACAATAAATAAAATCTGTCCAACTTTGATTAGGGTATTTTTAAACTCAGAAGTTAGCATAAATAAACCCCGGCATACCTGAAGGAGAAAGCATAAACATAATGGTTAGAATAATCGCGAGCGGAATAGGATAATAATACCAAGGAATGGTTTGGTATTTTTTTGCCACATAATGGTAGCCTTGTACAAAATAAGGGTAGGCAATCAACAGTAGCCAAAACGCGACTAATAACCCTAAGCTTGCATTAATAGAAGCGATAAAACCAGGGGCAATGATTTGATTGACCATTAACAGTGCATCATCAAATGAGGCACTACGGAAGAAAATCCACGCAAAACAAACGAAATGGAAAGTTATAATTCGTGATACCCAAACTGATAATGTCTTATTTGGGATTACTTGGGTCCACCCTAGTTTTTCCATGCATAAACTCTTAAGATTGAGTAGCACAATTCCTAGTCCATGAATGGCTCCCCAAACGACAAATGTCATTGCTGCGCCGTGCCATAATCCTGAAATGACCATCGCAAGGAATACATTGGTGTTCATACGGCTAAAACCTTTACGGTTACCGCCAAGAGGAATATAAACATAGTCGCGAATAAAGGTCGATAAGCTGATATGCCAACGGGCCCAAAACTCTTTTAAATTTGCAGCTAAATAAGGCGCATTAAAGTTAACAGGGACTCTAAATCCTAATAATAACGCGATGCCCGTCACCAGATTGGTATAACCTGAGAAGTTAAAGTAAATATTCCAAGCATAGGCATAGGTTGCTACTAGGATCTCCCCCGCACTGTAACCCACGGGAGCGTCAAAGACTGGGTTGACAAAATTTTCAGACAAGTATGAGCTAAATAAAAACAATTTCACTAGTGCTAATGAAATAAGCAATATGGCTTTTCGAGGATCTAAAATCTCACGGCTTTCCGCTTGTATTTGGGGAAGAAAGTTCTTTGCGCGGTTGATTGGCCCTGCGACGATGCTCGGAAAAAATGCAAGATACAGTGTTACATCAAAGAAATCGGCTTTAGGAATTTCTTTGCGACAAACCGATACTGTATAGCTAACCGAGTGGAATACATAAAAGGACAGCCCAAGTGGTGCGAGTATTTCCAATATAGGAAGACCAACACTAAAACCAAATTTATCGAGAGTTTGCTGAATGGTCTCTTGGAAGAATGAATAATATTTAAAGGTGGTAAAGAATCCAACAATGACCGCGGTAAGAATACCGTATATCCATCTACTCGAAAGCCAATTAGTTGCCACATTGGTAAGCAAATAAATAATCAGTGTGTAGCTAAATAAGATATAAGCAAAGTCAGGGCTAAATGAATAAACAAAAAAATAGCTAGCAGTGATTAATAAGCCATTTTGTAACTTTGCACTGGGCTGACAACCCCAATAAATAAGAAAAAAAATCAAGAAAGAGCCAAGAAACTCAAAAGAGAAGAAATTCATATTAGACTCAAAGATGTTAATTATTTTGTTAGAAGGTTAGGGTATATGATATTTGATCTCTTTTTCTATGCAATCAGAATATTGCTTGTCATATTGCTCGTCATATTTCGAGCGGTGACTTTGTTGGCTACGTTCAGCTACCCTAGTCACATACTTATGTATGCTCCTAGGGATATCCTCTCTTGCCGCCTCGCCACCACTCGAACTATTTAGAGCAATAGAGTAAATCTAAAAAACTGAATTGGTTGAATGAGTAAAATAAGTTCAATGCGGTTTGTGAGGGATAAAAAAAATCCACTTAGTTAAGTGGATTTTTCATGTCTTGTACCTGGTGATACAACATTAAATGCGAGTGGCTGCTCTTTGTTGAGCTTGTGTAATCAATTCTTCATTACTCGCGTACATCTCTTGTAAATAGCGGTTATAGGTTGAACCTAACTCTGAGTACCCCTTCATATCATTGATTAGCTTTTTCGTATCCAGCTCATCTTTTGATAAACGCTGCTTTGCTCGTGAAGTTCGTAGAGATTCATAAGCGTTATGGGTATTCATGTTTTTCATATAAGCAGTAACGGTATCTTCTACAGAAGAATATGTAGAATAGCCTTTAATCTTTCCTTGTTTGGTCTGGCAGCCACTACCGCAGCGCATACCAAATAAGTTACCGTTTTGCAGAGCGAGTTGTGATGTACCCCAACCAGACTCTGTTGCTGCTTGTGTTGCAACTAAGTGTGTTGGCATGATGTCGACTCGACTCAATAGTTTGTTCCAATTTAAACGTTTTGGATTACTACATTTCATACCATAGCTATTACAGATTTGTTCAAGACGGCGCAACTCTTGGGCGCTCCACTTCTTGTTAGCTCGTACTGATAACAACCAAGTACGTTCAGCCATAATCTGCTTATTCACTTTTTCTATAACAGGGACAACCGTTTTCAAAAATGCTTTCTTTCGAGGCGTACCAGAAGGGTATTTACGTAAATCAGGGAGTGAGGTTTTAGCCTGACTTACATTCTGCTGCACAGTTTTATTAGTATACTCTTTATTGAGCATTGTGCTGGTACTGGTGGAGCCCATACTCAGGCTCGAAAATAAAAGTAAAAATAAGAAAGCGAAGACGGCGTTTGTCCTCATCGTTCGAGAGGGCATTTGCTTCTCCTAAGTATCTCTGAACAAAATTCGAGCGAATATTAGCAGATTAATTTTTTACGAGCTACATTTATCCGGGTGACATTAGGGAAATTTCTGTATTATTTTGTAGACTTTTTTCAATTATTATGATCTTGCTGTTTTTGCATGGTTGAATGTTTCTATTGGTATATTTTCATGTGATGAATGATAAATTAAACTGTTTATTCTCGTGGCGCTTAGCGTTAACTTAAGTTAAATTTGATTAAAATTCATACTATTCATTCAGTTATTATAGGGTTATTTTGTCTGAAAAATAAGCGATTGAATGTCTATTTTTTAACCAAAATGAGATCTTCATCGTTTTATTAAAGTCTATCGAGGCGGTAAAAGTGAAATAACATTATTATCTGCAAATGAGTAAAAAGTGACATTTAACTTAAAATTCTAAGTGCGGTAATGACAGGACAAAGTCCGATAAAGCGGTTTACATGAATATCACAAATCTGCTGATTAAGGCTTTAAAACTTGTTGCAGTAAATCTTGTTGCTTCGCATCTTCCGCCAACTTTGGAAAATCGGCCACCGTCCAATAAGAGACAGGCTTGGGAAGTTGCTTCATATTGTCAGTAGGGAGCAAGCGCAGTTGCGCGAGTAATGACAAATCATATTTGAGGTAGCGTTCGGGCAAGGTTAAAAGTAAACCTTCAGATGGCATAATTTGTGGGGGCATCAAAGGATAACGTTGGTCATTTGTATGGTAATCTCTTGTTAAAACAAGAAATTTCTCCGGTACTCTACGGTAACTGTTCCACCACAAACCATCAACGCTATCAAATGTTTTCCGTGTGGTTTTTCTATCTTTGCTGCCTAGCTGGTGAAGAGCCAGTGGAAGAATCTTTTCCATTGATTGAGAGTAAGTGGCTAAAGAGCCAGCTCGGCCTTGTAGTATCAGGGTTAAGGCCAGACGAGAACCGAGTAAGTTGGAGTACAGGTCTTCAGGGGAAAATGCGGAAATCCCTTCAGAAAATCCTGGTACAGATTGGTAACCATACCACTGCGCAATTTCATGCCATACAGCGAGTTGAAAAGCTAATTTTGCGGCTAAATAGGCACTAAGGGTATAGCGCTGCTCAGCAGATTGTGGCGGTTCAAATGCGCTGAAATGTATTTGTCTATCCGCTAGCTCCTCACTAAGAGATAGCGACCATTGTTGACCAAGGCGTGGATAAATTTGGCTAAATAAGTAAAAAGTATAATCTGCAGTATCTCTGACATGGGAAATATCAATAAACCCGCTCTTATCCGTATAGAGTAAGCCTATTTTTTCATTACTGAGCCCCATTAATGCCGCAGAGGCACCTAAAAAGCTGTCATTATAATGATGTTCACCGAGGCTATCTGCTTCAACGATATTATCGATAGTGTAAAACGGGACAGGTAGTCCCCATAGTTCAGCTTGCAAGTTGTAGCCGAAAGCGCAGCAAGCCCGTAAACCTTGTGGAGGGGCTAAAGAAGCAATAACAGGCCAAGCTTGTGAGGCCTCCTCAACGGTATAAGGGGTAACGACTGGCTCAATAGTGGGCAATTCTAGTTTGTCATGGTTTTGGCAGGCGGCTAATAAAAGCGCAATCCCTATTGGTGTAACCCATTTGGACATTAGAATGCCTCCCCAACCTGAAAATAGATCCCTGTACTGTTGCGGCCGACACCTAAATCCAAACGGACATTCATTCTTGGTTTAAATTCAAAACGATAGCCTACACCTACGGTAGGTAACCAATGCCCTTGGCCTAATTCGGACGCCGTATCACTCATGGTTCCTGTTCCTAACCAACCCACAATACCATGGCGCCAATCGAGTTTATGGCGAAGTTCAATTTGGCTGGTGAATATATTGTTATCACGATAGCGGCCTTCGTAATACCCGCGCATACGGTTACCATTACCGAGTAATGATAGCTGGTTCCACGGCACATTTCCGCTTGAAAACCTTGCATAATTGTCGAACGCAATAACAGTCTCTTCGGCTAACTGATGATAGTACGCATATTGCAATTGGGTGGTTTGAAAACGAGTGTCACTCCCTAGATTTGGGGCAAAATAGGTATAAACCACTTCGAAAGCTTGTCCTTGGTAGGCATTAGGCAAAAAATCACGAGTATCATAACTGTAATATGCACTGATGCCTGAATTTAATACCGAGCGACCCCCAATTGAATTGGAGAAATAGTGTTTGGCGCCATCATCAGGATCGCTGGCGTTGATTGACGAAAAGTTCCAACCGAGCCCAACATAAGTAGAATCAGCCAGTTGGTATAAGGCTCTTGGGGTTATTTGGAACTCCTGGGAATGGTACTTTTCTTTATTGTGATCGTTTTTCCCTGCAGAATATCCCTTACCCCAATAATAAGTGGGAATATTGTTAATTGTGCCGGAAATAAATAATCTCCACTGGTCGTTATCAATAAAATTATAATTGGTAAAATTTAAGCCAAATGCACCTGTAGACGACGCAAAACCGCTTAAGCCAATAGACGATGGCTGGGTTTGTTTATCTTCTTTATCTATTCGATATAAACCAACCAGAGCGGTACCAATACCAATGCCCATTTCGGGGGTATAAAATGGCCCTGGCAATATGCCCCAATCAACAGTTTTACTTTCATCAAAGCTATTTTCCCCCCCGAGATCGTTTAGCCAGCCATCGATTTGCTGGCGATCGGGAAGGAAATCAGCTTTAGCGGGAAAAATAATAAAAAGGCTGAGCAAGGCCAGCCTTTGAATAATTGCCGAATGCCACATTAAAAACGGAATTCCCCAGAAATAAAGAAGCTGTTACGGTTGTTAAAGCCGATTTCGGTTAATACATTAAAATTTCGAGTCAGTTCAACTCGAGCACCAACGGTATTATTCCATTTATGGGCAAGATGCTGTTTAACATCGAATTTAACATTGCCTACTATGGGTTTCATTGCAGGATCATTCATGAAGAAATCAAGTTCTTCGGGAAGGTTCAATTTACTAACGTCACCTTTAAAACGCTGAGTGATATCTTGGTACATGGCACCAGTCCAAATTTGAACTTTGGTATTCCCTTGACCACTAATCAATGGCTCGAACACAAATTCGTATCCAATACGGGGTGTCATAACAAAAGCGGTAATATCACCATCTAAGATATCAAGGTTTGTTTTAGTGTAGTTTAGGTCTAATGTTCCAAAAAATTGGTTATATCCACCAGCAAAGGTTACCCCACCTCCGTATGTTTTTCCTTTAAAATCCAATGAAAAAGGTAAGTTCTCCCACATTGGGTTAGGTTGCCCTTTCATATATATACCAGAGATATTAGTTTTAGATGAACCTTTTGTTTTTCCATAAACACCGTAAATATTCATGAATGGTAGAACCCAAGCATCCAGCTTTAGCATATGTGATTCATTTTTTTCTCGGGTATGACCTGTTTCAACTAAAATGTTAGAAAGAAGGCCTTGTCCTAATCGTGTATCAGAGTTAAAGCCAATCTTATCGACGATAATGTCTTGGCGGAGATTCATATAACCATAACTTGCCCCAAATGGTTCCGGTAAATCATACCCTCGAGCACGGGCTTCATCGCCCCAAATCGGCAGTACTCGTGACTCTGAGGTAGAAGAACGAGTAATGCCGCCTTCGCTGTTATTTTGGGGTACTCCAGATTCACTTACAGAGACTGAAAATAATGGGCGATCGCTATCAGCAAAGCTCACAGACATGCTCATAATAGAAGAAAGGATCAGTGCAGTACTGAATTGAATGCGTTTCATAAAATTGGCTCAATATTTGGACAAAAAAGAAGTGTAATAGATAAATTGTTATTAGTCGTACAGTGATGATGATAATTCTATCATTAGAGGCCCATTTTTAGATGGCGCTTAATGCTTTTTTGTTGATAAATAGAACCAAATAAATATGCGTTTATTGTTTATTTAAGAATAGCCGCTCAAAAGGGGCAAAACAGGTGCCGATATCATAAACAGCATCGGCACTGAGCGGGGAAAAGGCTATTTTTTAGTTTGCTGATGAAACTTAACACGCTCATGAAAATAGGCTTTCAAATGGTCTTCCATTTGGTGAATTTTTTGTTCTAAGGCGTTGACCAACACTTCATCGCTGTTCATATCGAAAACACGTTGCATTGCGAGGTCATCGACATATTCTTTTTGTGCTTTGGTTAAATCAGCCATATTTGAATTACCTTTATTGAAATAGAACTTTTTGCTTTATCAATTTAAAGCAAACTAAAGAAAGAGCATTATTGTGCCTCAGTCAATACAGTATGAAAAGTAGAATAACTGATTGTCGAATAATGATTATTTATTAACTTAGTTACAATATGAAGGATCAAATCACAATCTCTGTTTGTTAAGAATAATCACAATATTCTTAATGAATATAAGCTGATATCCTCGCCAGAGTCACTTATTAATAGGTCTGAAAATGAATAATAAACAATATTACCTTGATACCGCAGCAGGTGAGGGCGAAAAAGAAGCATCAATGATGGTTGCTGTCCCAGGCTCTGAGCTGACGTCTTTATTACTTGAGCAGCGTTTAGAAGAGCAAACGTATTTTACTGATGGCGAAATAGATTATATTCCAGAGGACGGCGGCTTTTTCTTTAGCTGCAAAAAAGATGAAGAAGAATTACGTTTTTATATCGCTTTAGTGGATAGCGACCCGGAATATACTATCAACCCTTATTTTGCCACTGACCCAATCAGCCCCGAACTGTACGCAGAGGCAAGCGCAGCCCCTCAAGCGGTGATTGTTGAGTGCTTATTTCAAGGGCAACCATTGGTTAATTACCTTCAGCAGCTGAAGGTCATTCAAATCTTGGTACCCGATTTATTACTGGGCCTGGATATTTCTGCCGCAGGGAAAGTGTTTACTCGTGAGTGGCTTAATTTCCAACTCATTGATGACTTAATGCCAAGTATTGATTCTTTATATGTTGTTCATGCCATTTATGACCAAGAAGATAATGAAGACAAGCCAGAAGAAGAGCGCGCCCCGACCATGTATTGGTTCCATACGCACGGTTTGGCTCGCTGTGGTTTATCTGAAGCGGAAATTATTATACCTCACCCGATCGCTTCTTATTATGGTATTCCCGAACTGTTTTGGAGCTTCGTAAATAACAGTATTACTCACGGAAAAATCGTGTTTAATGAACCTATTTTTATTGGTCAAACCCAAGCAGGCTATGAGTATTTAGTTGCAGTACCGTTCGAAGAAGGTCTGTTGCACGTGGGTAAATCAACGCCAATTGATGACTTGAAGCCACTTGAAGAGATGAATTTCGAGTTTGGAGATGCGTCATCAGAGCGCTTTATGGGAGATTGGCATGATAGAGATGAATCTCATCAGCACCCATCCGCGATGTTGTTCCGTGTGACACAAGAAAACCCTGTATTAGAAAGTTTCTTTGAAGGCTTTGAAGACCAAAACGCGATGATGTTTATGCGTACAGATGAAGAAACCGCTGATATGTCCCGTAAAGCCAAATTACGTTGGGAATATTTCACGCATATGTTAGATAACTACGGGCCAAAGCCAGTGGCTCAGAAGAAAGGTTTCTTTGCCAAATTCCTCGGTAAAAACGAGGAAGCTGAAGATTCAGAATGGCGCTTTTTGGTGAAATGCGGTATTGGCTATCATGACGCAGAAGAAGACTTCGATGGTCATGAACATATGTGGTTTGAACCCGTTTCTTGGAATGGTGACCAGTTTGAAGGGCGTTTAATTAACCATCCTTTTTATGTGAAAAATATGCAAGAAGGGGAAGTTTATCCATTAACGCGCGACGATATTACGGATTGGACAATTTATTTCCAAGATGGCAGTTATACTCCTGATACGATATATAAATTGTTAAGTGGCGCTCAAGTTCACTAACTTGTCATACTCGTCATACTTCAAACCGCATGGGTGTTGACTGCGCTCAGCCAGCCGAATCACATACTTATGTATGCTCATCGGTCTGTCTTCGTTTGTCGCCTACATGCAACTTGAATTATTTAGAGTATATACGTGTCACGATTCAAACTGCATGGGGGTTGACTGAGCTCCGCCATCCGAATCACATACTTATTCAAGCTAGAGTACAAAGGTTTATGTTAGACTGGGCGCGCAATGCGCCCAATTTAATGATGAAAGTTTAACGCCATGAATGAAACCGAGCTTTACCAATATGCCTTGTTTATGCTTTCCCGCCGTGATTATGGGAAAGCTGAGCTATTTGCGCGTATGAAACGGCGTATGTATGAGAAAAATGAAGGTATTATTGATGAGCCTTTAATTGAATTGGTGCTTGAAAGATTAAGTGAGCAACATTTTCTTGATGACGACCGTGTCGCAGGGCTATTAATGCAAGGTTATCTGCGCAAGGGATATGGGCCATTGCGGATAAAACAAGAAATGCGACAGAAAGGTTTTACTGAAACGATTGTGGAAAAACATTTTGCCACTATAGATGTAGATTGGTTTGAAAAGGCCGCACTGGTACGCAGTAAGAAATTTGGGGATAGTATTCCTAAAGACTTTAAAGAAAAAAGTAAGCAAATTCGTTATCTGCAATATCGCGGTTTTTTTGGTGATATGATTTATGAGTTATTTAGTTAATCAATTTCCCCCCTTAATGTGAAAAACATGACATAGCTAAACTAAGCTGATCTTCCTATTCTTTATTAATATATGGGGATATCGACTGTAAACTGCCGCCTAAAAAAGATTTTTTATTTATTCCTCTTGTGTTTTAACGTATTTCTATATTAAAAATCATCTGTTGATATGATCATAGTCAGTGAATTTTGCTTAATGATTAGGCAGAGTGATTTTTTATAATTACAAAATAAGACAGGCAGGAGAAATAAATGATTGAGCTCTTAATCGGCGTTATTGTCGCCATTGGAGTTGGGCGTTATATCATAAAAGGATATTCCGCAACGGGTGTGCTAATGACAGGGGGTATTTTACTTCTGATCATTACTGCGATTATGGGCAAAAGTATTTTACCAGGTTCTGTTCCGACGACGGGGTGGCGCGTAACAGATATTCTGGAATACATAAAATTCCTATTAATGAGCCGAGGTGGCGACCTTGGTATGATGATCATGGTGTTATGTGGGTTTGCATCTTATATGACTCACATTGGGGCAAATGATGTTGTGGTAAAAATTGCTTCTAAGCCATTAAAAATGATCAACTCCCCCTATTTGTTGATGGTTGCCGCTTATATTGTGGCATGCTTGATGTCGTTAGCGGTTTCCTCTGCGACAGGCCTTGGTGTATTACTGATGGCGACGTTATTCCCTGTCATGGTGAATGTTGGGATCAGTCGTGGTGCAGCAGCGGCAATTTGTGCATCGCCAGCGGCAATTATTTTAGCGCCAACATCCGGTGACGTTATTTTGGCGGCAAAAGCAGCTGAAATGCCATTAATTGATTTTGCGTTTAAAACAACCTTACCGATTTCTATTGCGGCAATTGTGGCAATGTCAATTGCACACTTCTTCTGGCAACGTTATTTAGACAGAAAAGAGAACGTCAAAACAGAAATGTTAGACGTCAATGAAATCAAAACACACGCACCTGCTTTTTACGCTATCTTACCTTTTACGCCAATTATCGGTGTTTAAGTGTTTGATGGTAAATGGGCGCCTGAATTGCATATTGTAACTATTATTGTTGGCTGCATTATTTTAGCGGCAGTCATTGAGTTCTTACGCAGCTTCAGCGCTAAACACGTCTATGGTGGTTTAGAAGTTTGTTATAGAGGAATGGCCGATGCATTTGCAACGGTTGTGATGTTGTTAGTCGCCGCTGGGGTCTTTGCTCAGGGTTTAAGCACCATTGGTTTCATCAAAGGGCTAATTGACCTCGCACAATCATTTGGTTCAGGTGCAATTGTGATGATGATTGCCTTGGTCGTGATTACGATGTTAGCTGCGATGACAACGGGCTCGGGGAATGCACCGTTCTATGCGTTTGTTGAGCTAATCCCTCATTTAGCAAAACAAATGGGCGTCAATCCTGCTTATTTAGTGATCCCAATGTTGCAAGCCTCTAACTTAGGACGGACTTTATCGCCTGTATCAGGTGTGGTCGTGGCCGTATCTGGTATGGCAAAAATCTCTCCTTTTGAAGTGGTAAAAAGAACGTCAATTCCAGTATTAGTTGGATTGGTTGTGGTGGTGATTGCGACAGAAATATTAGTTCCAGTCTACCTATAAAACTTCAGTTTTTCAGGTAAAAAAATGGCTGAGCAAATGGCTCAGCCATTTTTCAAATTAAAAATTAAATACTTTATATCTAAAATTTACTTTTTTAATTAATTGCGAAATTATTTATTCACAGAATAATTACGTGGTATTTATTTTTTTTACGTTATTAACGAGATCTACGCCAAAAAGTTGAAAAAAATAGCGTAATTAAATTAGGCACTGTTGCTTATTTAATGCAAAATCTGCACATCTTATTTTAATAACGTTAATGATGAAGAACACAAGATGAGCACAATTGAAAAAACAGTAGATACAGCAGATAAACCTGTTAGTAAGTGGACCTATAAGGATTTTACTTGGGTACTTTCTTTATTCGGTACCGCAGTGGGGGCTGGTGTTTTATTTCTACCAATTAAAGCAGGGGCCGGGGGGTTTTGGCCATTAGTAATATTGGCAATAATTGCAACTCCAATGATTTGGTTAGCTCATAAAGGGCTAGCACGCTTTGTTTTATCTTCAAAAAATCCAAATGCTGATATTACAGATACGGTAGAAGAGCACTTTGGTAAAGTAGGCGCAAATATTATTACGTTTGCTTATTTCTTCGCTATTTACCCTATCGTATTGATTTACGGTGTAGGTATCACAAATACCGTTGATTCGTTCTTGGTAAATCAACTCGAAATAGAACCACTGCCACGATGGTTGCTGTCTGGGGTCCTGATTGCTGCAATGACTGCTGGGGTGGTGTTTGGTCGTGAGCTTATGTTAAAGCTTACTTCTCTAATGGTTTATCCTTTGGTGTTCATTTTATTAGCTTTATCATTATATTTAATTCCTGAATGGAATACGTCAATGTTAGAGGTGGCTCCTGATTGGAGTGCAATGCCTGTGGTTGTTTGGATGGCGATCCCACTAATCGTATTCTCATTTAACCATAGCCCAATCATCAGTCAATTTACTAAAGACCAACGTCAGCAGTTTGGTAATAATGCTATTGTGAAAACAGATATGATCACGGGTGGTGCTGCATTAATGCTGACAGGCTTTGTGATGTTTTTCGTTTTCTCTGTGGTGTTATCACTAAGCCCAGCAGAGCTTGCCGTTGCGAAAGAACAAAATATCAGTGTGTTATCACATATCGCGAATATCAATCCATCGCCAATCTTGTCTTATTTAGGGCCAATTGTTGCTTTTGCTGCGATTGTATCGAGTTACTTTGGTCACTTCTTAGGGGCTCACGAAGGTTTAGTTGGGTTAATTAAATCTCGTTCTTCTTTCTCTGTGAAGAAAATTGAAATGGCATCCATGTTGTTTATTGTGATTACAACCTGGATTGTGACTATTCGTAACCCAAGTATTTTAGGCATGATTGAAACGATGGGGGCACCAATGATTGCCGCTATCCTATTCATTCTACCTGTTGTGTCGATGAATATTGTTCCTGCAATGAAGAAATACAGTACGTCAAAGCCTGCCCAAATATTCACCTTTATTTGTGGGCTAGCTTCTATTACTTCAGTTATTTATGGTGCTTTTCTATAATTATAAATAAAGTTTTATAAGACGCAGAGCCATGACCTGTAAAGGTTGTGGCTTTTTTTATATCAATATGAAATAGGTTATAAGGATAGACATTGATATAACTAATTTTTAAGCTGAAGAGTGTGATAATCACCCTCACCACATCTATCAATGTGAAATAATTTCAAGTGCAAGTAGTTGCTCGGTGTAGCGGCTTAGGTAATATCTAAGGTTATCACAGCATCATAATAACGTAATCACTACCTCTGGCTGTACCTATTCCAGTGCGTCGTAACAAGGATAACTAATGAAATTAGAAACATTATCGATTCACGCCGGTTACTCTCCTGACCCTACCACTAAGTCCGTTGCCGTGCCAATCTACCAAACCACCTCTTATGCTTTTGACGATACTCAGCACGGTGCCGATCTCTTTGATTTAAAAGTCGCGGGTAATATTTACACGCGAATTATGAACCCAACGAATGATGTTCTAGAGCAACGTGTTGCTGCGCTTGAAGGTGGTGTCGCTGGTTTAGCTGTTGCTTCCGGTATGGCGGCAATTACTTATGCGATTCAAACTATCGCACAAGCAGGGGACAACATTGTTTCTGTCGCTAAATTGTATGGTGGAACCTATAACTTATTTGCCCATGCTCTGCCGCGCTTAGGCATTGAAACACGGTTTGCGGAGCATGACGATCTCGCTGCATTTGATGCGCTGATTGATGATAAGACGCGGGCTATTTTTTGTGAGTCGATTTCAAACCCTGCGGGCTTTATTGTTGATATTGCAGCACTCGCTGAAGTTGCGCACCGCCATGGTATTCCTTTGATTGTCGATAACACGGTGGCGACACCGTATTTATGTCGTCCATTTGAACATGGCGCAGATATCGTGGTTCATTCATTGACCAAATATATCGGTGGTCACGGCACATCACTTGGTGGAATGGTTATTGATTCAGGTAAGTTCCCATGGACAAAATACCCGAATCGCTTTTCGTTATTGATAGAGCCGGATGTGGCTTATCATGGCGTCAGTTATACCGAACATTTTGGCGCAGCGGCCTTTATTGCTCGTTGCCGTGTTGCGCCATTGCGCGGAACGGGTGCTGCATTATCACCGTTTAATGCATTCCTGATTTTACAAGGTTTAGAAACCCTCGCGCTAAGAATGGATAGGCATACCGAAAATGCGCTAAAAGTGGCGAACTACCTCGAAAATCATCCACAAGTAGAGTGGGTAAAATATGCAGGGCTACCGAGTAACCCTGAACATGGTTTGGCGCAAAAATATATGAACGGTAAACCAGCCAGTATTATGTCGTTCGGTATTAAAGGTGGACAAGAAGCGGGGGCGCGCTTTATTGATGCTTTGAAACTGATTGTGCGGTTGGTGAATATTGGTGATGCTAAATCACTCGCTTGCCACCCTGCATCAACGACGCATCGTCAACTTAATGATGCAGAGTTAGCACAAGCAGGGGTTTCCCGAGACATGATCCGCTTATCAATTGGAATAGAGCATATCGATGATATTCTAGCCGACCTTGAACAAGCACTCGTCGCGGCTAAATAGAACTATTTGGTATGAATAATAACCGGTTATGGCGAATGCCCTGACCGGTTTTGTTGTTTATAGACCGCGGTACACATTTCTGTATTAATGGTTAATATTAAGAACACATTAATGTTTACCTTATTTTTAAAGACTGAACTATTCTTTATATATTTAGTCTTAATCTGCAATTCTTATCTCTTTATCGATAAAATGGAGTTTCCATTTATTAATTGTTTATATACAGCGATATTTATACCAATCAACTTTTGACTTGTTTAAATGGGGTTTAATTGGCATAACGATAATAGCTACATAAAAAGAGTATGTTTGTTCAGATGAAATAAAATTATTAAATATCAATAACAAGAATGGTTGAGATGAGATGATTATGGCAAACAATAAAGTTGCCTACCTAAAATGGTGTCTGTTATTTGGTTTTGTTCTAGTAACCTATTTTTTACCGTTAAACGGTAGGTTATTGTGGCAACCGGATGAACTACGGTATGCAGAAATTAGCCGGGAATTGATTATTAGTTATAATTGGAGCGTTCCTGAACTTTTAGATATCCGCTATTTTGAAAAACCTATTTTTGGTTATTGGGTCGGGGCTATTTTCCAAATGTTATTTGGTGAAAACAACGTTTCGGTTCGCCTTGGCGTGGTATTTAGCACATTAGTCAGCGGGCTATTTGTTTACCTCAGTGCCAAAATGGCTTGGAAAAACTCACGGCTCGCTTTCAATGCGGTGTTTATTTATCTTTCCATGTTGATGGTTTTTACTATCGGCACCTACAATATTCTTGACCCCATCGTGACAGCATTTATCACAATGGTAATTTTCTTTTTCCAATGGGGGTTAACAACAAAATCCTTCTCTCATCAATTGCTCGCTTTTATCATGATGGGGGTAGCTTGTGGGTTAGGGGTATTAACAAAAGGCTTTCTTGTGTTAGTGCTGCCTGTGCTTGTTTGTTCGGTTGCAGCTATTTACTTTAAGCAATTCAAAGAAGTGTTTATTTTTTCATTTGTCTCGCTATTTACTGCTTTTGTCGTGTGCTTGCCTTGGGCTTTTGTTATTGCCAGCCGTGAGCCTGATTTCTGGAATTATTTCTTCTGGGTTGAGCATATTCAACGTTTTATGGCGAATAATGCGCAAAATAAATCCCCATTTTGGTTTTATATTCCTATTTTGCTCGCCGCGGTATTACCTTGGTTAGGTTACCTTTTTGGTGCGCTACGCCATGCATGGCAACAAAAAGGGTTACATATTTATTTTCTATTGTGGTTTATTGTGCCATTTGTTTTCTTCAGTATTACTAAAGGGAAATTACTGACCTATATTTTGCCATGTATTGCACCAATTGCGGTTCTTATGGCTGCCTACATTGAAAAAATACTTACGGAGAAAAAAACACGGCCTATTCGTTTGAATGCATTGATTAACACACTGATAGGTGGCGTTATTGCTGGGGGAATTATTGCTTCTGCTTATTACCCTAAATTGAGCGTGTTTCAGGCCGATGAAAGTGGGAAGTTATGGTTAGCCGCGGGCGCGTTTATTTTTTGGTTATTGGTTGCCTTGGTCTCTTTCAAACAACGGTTTTGGTATTTAGCTGCAATGTGTACGGTGGCAATTAGTTTAACGGTGGGTCATATCATCCCATCGCGTATTGCCAGTAATAATACCCCGCAAGAGGTGATTGCGAAGTATCATCGTCAGTTAGCGGATAAACCTATACTGTTAACCAATAATGTCGGGTTAGGTACGGCATTAGCATGGGTACTTAAACGCAGTGATATTACGATGCTTCACCAAACTGGGGAGTTAGGCTACGGGTTAAAATACCCAGATGCCGCTAATCGGTTTTATAGCTTAAAACAGCTACCTGATTTATTAAAAAATTATCATTATAAAGATGTGGCGGTTGTCGTAGAAAATTCCCAACGTGAATTGTTGGACGCATTACCCGGCAACCCAATTATTATTCGGGAAGGTAATCTTGTTTTAGCCTTTTATGAAGGCCAATAGCGATAGTAGGTTGGGATGTTGTTTGATAATAGCCGCCATACCATTTAGGTTTGGCGGCTATTTACATTTAGCGCGTAGGCTTATTTAAGGTGTTCGAGTTTGAGGTGGAATGGGGTTTTCCCAGACCCGCGGGGAGACCATGATAAATTAATAGCATCGCCATGCTATTGCTCATCGCATTCACTTCCACTTCGTCGATTGTACGGTTGTTACGTTGATGACGGCTAGTTAACGTATTTCTCATTGGGACGTCTCCTCAGTTTCTTTGATTAGGCGATTCGCTTCGGCAAGCTCATAGCGCCTTGGTGTTAGCGCGGTTGCACTGTGATTACGGGCGAGTAAGGTATAAATGGTCGGTAAAACAAACAGGGTAAATAGTGTGCCAACTAACATTCCGGTGACTATTACTAAGCCTAAACCAAAGCGGCTATTCGCTCCCGCTCCAGTGGCGAAGAGTAGTGGAACTAAACCTATCACCATTGCTGCGGTTGTCATTAATATTGGGCGTAAACGAATTTGTGCCGCTTTGAGAATGGCATGTCGCCTGTCTAATCCTTCATTGGTTTGTAATTCATTGGCAAATTCAACCATCAATATCCCATGTTTACTGATTAAGCCAATCAATGTGACTAAGCCGATTTGGGTGTAAATATTCAATGTCGCATAGCCAAGTGCCAATGGAATTAACGCACCACAAATTGAAAGTGGAACAGTAATCAAGATAATCAATGGGTCGACTAAACTTTCATACTGTGCGGCTAAGACTAAGTAAATAATGATGAGCGCCGCCATAAAGGCAAAGGCGAGGGTGTTTCCTTCTTGTTTATATTGGCGCGAATCGGATTGCCAGTCATGGCTAAAACCGGCGGGTAGCTCATTGGCTATCTCGTCTAAGTAGGCAACAGCTTGGCCTAACGTGACGCCAGGAGCTGGTATTGCTTGGAAAATTGCAGCATTTTGCTGATTAAATTGTGTGAGTTTATTTGGCTCCACTTGGGTGTTGATATCGACCACGGTTGAGAGTGGGATCATCGTTCCCGCTTCCGATTTTACATAATGGCGAGAAAGGGCTTCCGGTGTCAGGCGTTGGCTACGGATACTTTGCGGGATCACATCATAGGAACGGCCATCCATCCCAAAGCGGTTAATATAGTTTTCTCCCACTAATAAGGTCAGCGATTCACCGACATCTTGCATACGAATGCCTAAGCTATTCGCTTTTGAACGGTTGATGCGGATTTCTACTACTGGGTTGTTGTAGTCAAGATCACTATCTACCACCATAAACAGGCCACTTTCACGTGCTTGTTGCTTGATCTCTTCCATGGTTTTATAGAGTACCGAATAATCTTGCGGGCTTCTGAGAACCATTTGGACTGGTAAGCCACCGGTTGAACCGGGTAATGCGGGCAATTGGAAAACGAAAATGCTGTTCCCTTCGACATCACCAACACGCCCTTGTAAGTCGCCTTGGATCTCAGACGCGACGCGGTCGCGTTGCTCCCATGATGTCAAGTTAGTTCCCCCAAAGCTGGCGGAAGGGCCATCGGTTCCGTTAATAATCCAAGTACTCTCCGTTTCCGGTAACTCCATGAAAACATCATGTAATTTACGTGAAAAACGTTCTACGTACTCGAGGTTAGCGTGCTGAGGCGATTTGATAGCGGTTAATACGCTAGATTGGTCTTCTACAGGGGCTAATTCACGAGGAGCAGATTGATAAAGCAGTGGTAAACTAATGAATACACCAATGGCAATAACACCTGTTAACCAACGGTTTTTCAAAGAGAAATTCAATACAATGGTATAGTAGTGGGCTAAGGTAGAAAAGAAAGTTTCTGCCATACGCGCCATACGTCCTTCATTCTGTTTTGAGTTTAACATGAAGGAACTCATAACAGGGGAGAGGGTTAACGCTACAATACCGGAAACAATCACCGCACCAGCCAACGTGAGCGCAAATTCTTTAAATAAAGCACCCGTTAACCCAGACATTAGCCCTATTGGGGCATATACCGCTGCCAAGGTGATCGTCATAGCGATAACGGGACCTGCCACTTCACGAGCGCCAATTAAAGCCGCTAAAACCGGTGATTTCCCTTCTTCAATATGGCGATGGACGTTTTCAACCACCACGATAGCATCATCGACGACGAGACCAATCGCTAATACCATGGCGAGTAACGTGAGTAAGTTAATACTAAACCCAAATGCCATCATCAAGGCTGCGGCACCTAACATTGATAGGGGAATAGCTAAAATTGGGATGATCACGCTGCGAATTGACCCTAAACACAGGTAAATAACGGCAATAACAATCAGTAACGCTTCAACTAAGGTGTTAATAACTTGGTCAATAGACGCTTTAATAAAGCGCGAAGTTTCAAATGCCATTTCGACTTTAACACCGGGAGGTAATGTTTTGGTGATGTCTGGCATTAATTGATTCATGCCGTCAACGATTACCAGTGGGTTACCGGTTGGTGTGGCAAATAAACCAAGGTAAATTGCGGGTTCACCATTCATTAAACCGCTGGTTTCTGTGGAAGCGGCTCCTAATTCAATGGTTCCCACATCTTTTAAACGTACTAACCCGTTACCGTCATTGCGGATCACTAAATCACGAAACTCATCGACATTAGTGAGGTCGGTATTGACATAAACATTAGAAATTACGAACTCGCCTTTGACTTTACCGGGAGCTGCTTGGTAGTTGTTTTGGCGAACCGCTTGCGCAACATCTGCCGCAGTTAGCCCCCGGCCGGCTAATTTATCAGCATCCAGCCATAAACGCATTGCTAACTGTTGGCCACCAAAGACTTGAACTTTAGCGACACCGTCAATTGAGGAATACATTGGTTCAATAACGCGAGAAATATAGTCTGTCAGGGCTGGAATGGATAAATTGGTACTGGAAAAACCGATATAAGCAACCGCAGTGGATTCCCCAGAGGAAAGCTCAATCACAGGGTCATAAGCTTCTTTCGGTAATTTATAACGAACTTGGTTCACCTTCGCCATGACTTGCGCAAGGGCTTGGGTTGAGTCTCGGTTAAGTTCCATTCGTACCGTGACAAGGCTGCTTCCTTGTACTGAAGATGAGGACAGATAATCGACGCCTTCCACTGAGGAAACCGCTTGTGCGATGGGTTGCGTCACAAAACCTTGCATCAATTTAGCCGATGCGCCAGGGTATTGCGTAGCAATGGTGATTGTCGAGCTTTCTAGCTGTGGATATTGGCGAATAGGCAACTTACTCAACGCAAATAAACCAATTAAGACAATCAGCGCACTGACTACGAGGGCCAGAACAGGCCGGCGAACAAAAATATCAGTAAATTTCATTGCGCCTTCCTTATGAACCTTGAGCCATGTTAGCGACAGGTTCAGACAATGTATCTTGAGCAACTGGGGTGACAGCAGAGCCGTCATTTAAGCGTAATTGCCCAGAGGTGACGACTTTATCGTTAGCACTCAAGCCATGCTCTATCTCAATTTTGCCATCCCAACGTTGCCCTGTTTTCACAGATACGCGCTTGACGGTCATCGCATCCCCTTCACCTTGTGTAATAAACACGGTATCGCCATAGGCGGTATATGTAACAGCGGTTTCTGGGATCGTAATGACTTCATTACTGGCTTGGCGAACCACATTCACATTAGCGTACATCCCGGCTCTTAATGTGCCATCACTATTTTCTAGAGTGGCTTGCAGGGCGATAGTGCGTGACTTACCGATGAGTGGGTCAATGGCCGTAATACGGGCTGGGAATGTTTTATTGGGATAAGCATCCACCGTAATATCAACAATTTGTCCTTGATGCAGTTCCGGTGAGGCCTGTTCATCTAAAGAGAAATTGAGCTTTAAGGTTTGGGTATCCACCAAGCTGGCAATGGCTTCACCGGGGTTTAAATATTGTCCTTCATGAACTTGGCGAATACCAATTGTCCCATCGAACGGGGCGCGGATTGTTTTTTGCGCAATCAATGCTTGGGTTTGGCGGATCAGGCCTTGGGCAATATCACGTTCAGCACGCGTGCTATCTACTTGAGCCTCTGCCACTAAATGTTGCGCAGATAATGAACGGGTTCTTTCGTATAAGCGAGCCGCATTACGCAACTGTGCTTGGTAGCGTGATAAATCAGCTTGTTCAACAGCATCATTGAGTTGCACTAATAATTGGCCTTTTTTGACTTGTTGGCCAGATTCAAATGCAATTTTCGTAATACGGCCATTGGTTTCCGCCGCGACTAAGACTTGGCTGCCAGCTTCTAATTCACCCACACCGTAAAAAGTGCGAGGTGCGGTATCTAAGCTAACAGGTGCCAACGCCACTTTTACGGGTGGATACTGGTAGGCTGCTTGTTCGTCTTCTTCATTTTGGGCATAGGTCGAATAAATCGCGCTACCCGCCCCAACAGCAACTAAAACGGAACAAAGTGTCATTATTGTTTTTTTATTCATTAAATTTTCCTTCTATTTCTGCGCTTTTAGCGCGAAATAAAGACCTCTAAAATGCCCTGCAATGGCGATAGCGATTAAGCCCCCAATAACGGCGATATGTTCAACAGCCCAAAACATCGCGATTTGAGCTTGTTCTCCCGTGTAGCTCCAAAAGGTGTGGACAACCACAATAGTGAGGAACAAAAACACGGCTAATGCCCCAGTACCAAGCCATAAAAGACGATTAAATAGCACAAGAACGGAGCCAACTAACATGACAGCAGCAGAAGCAATATTGAAAAACCAATCTGGGTGAAGACCTGCAGCACGCATTTCAGCCAGACTATTTTCATAATCAAAAACTTTGGCTAAACCAGATGAAATAAATAAAACCAAGATTAGTAAGCGAGCAATAAGCCATAAGCTATTGCTTTCTAACATTTTGGTAATCACCGATGGCATAAACCTATCCCCTTTAAAAAATAACCTCAATTGACAAACTAGCAGGGTCGCACTATAAAACCTTAAGTTAAGTTGAGGTCAAGCAAAGGTGAGCTAAAATGGCGGACAAAGACACAAAAACGATAAAACCTCAGAAAAATGAGGGGAGAAAAATTGATTTTACGCGGGCATTAACGGTGGGTGAGGTGGCAAAACGCGCTGGAGTGCCTGTCTCCACAGTCCATTTTTATGAGTCAAAGGGACTAATTCAAAGTACTCGTACTCAAGGGAATCAGCGACGATTTCATTCTGTTGTCCTTCGTTATATCGCCATTATTAAAGTTGCACAAAGTACGGGGATCCCATTACATGAAATTCAAGAGGCATTAGGGCGTTTCCCTGCAAATAGCGCACTAACTTCAGAGCAATGGAAGGAGATGTCGACACAGTGGCGTAAGTCTTTAGATAAGCGTATTCGGCAATTGACTCGTTTACGTAATGAATTGGATAACTGTATTGGTTGTGGTTGCTTATCACTCAGTGACTGTCCGTTGCGTAACCCTGATGATGTACTTGGTAGGAGAGGACCCGGTGCCCGTATTTTAGAGCGTCCATGAGTTACTTTATTAATTTCTGCGATTAATCATACTTTTCATTATTTGGATAGCCACTGCTGAAAGTGGCTATTTAACGATTTATATCATCACCTTGCTATTTAAATTACCGCACATAGTGGATATTTTTTGCGTCCATCGGCTACCCCTTTCCAACATATTTGCGTAACTATTCGTTATGTTAATTTTTTGTGAACTCATTGTAACTAAGTGAGAAGAAAAGAGGGTAGCAAAGATGAAAGGCTTGAATAATAAGATTGCCATTGTGACTGGGGGAGCGACCAAAATTGGTGCAACCGTTGCGAAGGTATTAAGTGACTACGGCGTTAAAGTCACGATTTTTGACATTGATACCTTGAATGGTGAAAAGGTAGCTCAAAGTGAGCCCAATATTGATTTTCTTCCTGTCGATATCACTGACGACCAACAACTTAAACAAGGCATTGATCGTGTTGCGCAAAAATATGGCCAACTCGATTTTTTAGTTAATCTGGCAGCCACTTATCTTGATGAAGGCCAGTTATCTACAAGGCAGGATTGGCTTACTGCGTTGAATATCAATGTGGTGAGTGCGGTGATGGCAGCGCAGTTTGCCAAAGTGCATTTCGCAAAATCAGGCAAAGGCGCCATCGTCAATTTTACCAGTATTTCTTCTTCTGTCGCCCAAACAGGCCGCTGGCTCTATCCCGCCTCTAAAGCCACTATGTTGGAGGTAACTCGCAGCCAAGCAATGGATTATGCGGCTGAAGGAATTCGTGTGAATTCCGTTTCTCCGGGGTGGACTTGGTCCCGAGTTATGGATGAAATCACGGGGGGTGACCGTCAAAAAACAGACCGTGTTGCCGCTGATTACCACTTATTAAAACGCGTCGGTGACCCGGAAGAAGTCGCTCAAGTTGTCGCATTCCTACTGTCTGATTTGGCCAGTTTTGTTACAGGTGCAGATTACGCTGTCGATGGCGGTTATTCCGCTATGGGGCCTGAACAGGCTAAACCCGCAATTCCCCGTCTTGCACAGTAAGACACCACTTTAACTATTTTGTAGAGGAAAATACTATGCGTCGTATTGCTATCGTCGGTGGTGGTCAAGCGGGTATGCCATTAGCTTTAGGCCTACTCAATAAAGGTTATGAAGTCACGGTTGCAACAAACCGCACTCCAGATGATGTTAAAAATGGCCGAGTGATGTCGAGCCAGTGCATGTTCGATATTTCACTGCAATTTGAACGTGATTTAGGGATTAATTTTTGGGAAGAACAGTGCCCTCCAGTTGAAGGCATTGGTTTTACCGTTCCTCATCCCGAAAAAGCAGGGGAAAAAGTGATTTCTTGGCGTTCGCGCCTCGATAATTATGCCCAAGCGGTCGACCAACGTATCAAAATGCCTTACTGGATGGAGTTATTTGCTGCTCGTGGCGGTAATTTACGTATTGAAGATGTTGGTGTCGCAGAACTGGAACACTTAGCGCAAACGCATGATTTAGTCGTGTTAGCGGGTGGAAAAGGGGAAATTGTTAAACTGCTTGAGCGCGATGCTAGCCGCTCACCTTATGACAAACCACAACGCGCCTTGGCATTGACTTATGTGCATGGCATGTTACCAACGCCAGAGTTCTCACAAGTTTCTTTCAACTTGATCCCCGGTGTTGGTGAGTACTTTGTATTCCCATCACTGACGAATAGCGGTGATTGCCACATTATGGTGTTTGAAGGGATCCCCGGAGGGCCGATGGATCAGTGGAATGACGCACGTACTCCACAGGAACACTTGGCTTACAGTAAAAAAATTCTCAATACCTATTTACCTTGGGAAGCAGAGCGTTGTCATCATGTTGAGTTAACTGATGATAATGGCATTTTAGCCGGAAGATTTGCACCAACAGTGAGAAAACCGGTGTTAACTCTACCATCAGGCAACATTGTGTTTGGTCTAGGAGACGCATTAGTAACCAATGACCCGCTAACGGGGCAAGGTTCAAATAATGCCACCAAGGCTTGTAAAGTCTATTATGACGCTATTTTAGCCCATGGTGATAAGCCTTACACTGCCGAGTGGATGAATGACACATTTGAGCAGTTCTGGAAGTATGGCCGCCATGTTGTGGAATGGACCAATTCCTTACTCGCCCCTCCTGAGCCCCATATTTTACACTTATTAGATGCAGCCCAGCAGTTGCCATCCTTAGCACACACCATCGCCAATGCCTTTAATTACCCGCCCGTATTATTCCCTTGGTGGAAAGATGGGGCTGCCTGTGAGGCCTATATTCAATCGCAAATGATGGAAGAAGCTCGAGCTTAATGGGGGATATCAGTATGTCTATGATTGCAGAGGATACACTCATGTGTGATAGGGAATGGGGCGATACCGAATTTGAATCAAAAATATTGCGTAATCTGCTGGGGTGCTATCCAACAGGGGTTGCGATTGTTACCACTCGAACTGCAGATGGCCGTGATGTTGGGTTGACTATCAACTCGTTTGCATCGCTATCACTTGACCCACCGCTAGTGTTATGGAGCTTAGTGAACCATTCACCAAACTTATCCGTATTTCGTGATTGCTCTCATTTCACTATCAATATCTTAGGTCACGGGCACCAAGAACTTGCAATGCGTTTTGCGAACCCGCGTATCGAAAATAAATTTGAAGATGTGGCGACTCACCTTACACCAGAAGGTATTCCCGCATTGCACGGAGCGATAGCGACATTGGTATGTGAAAACCATAAACAAGACACGATTGGCGACCACTTATTGATGGTGGGGCATGTTCGCCGTATCGGCAGTGAAACGGGTAAGCCACTAGTGTTCCATGGCGGTAGTTTTACTGCATTACATGACGCGCCTTAAGTGAGGAAGAGACTATGAACCAGCAAGTATTAATGACATTCGCAACACAATTGCAGGAAGGGAACATTCAAGTTATTGACCTGACACAAACGTTATCGCCTTCATTTCCAGCTCTGCAATTGCCTGAACAGTTCGGGCAAGTCTGGTCATTTAGCATGGAACAGATTTCTCGCTACGATGATAACGGCCCTGCATGGTATTGGAATAATTTTAGTTGCGGAGAACATACCGGAACGCATTTTGATGCGCCAATTCATTGGATTAGCGGTAAAGACCAAATCAATAATACGGTGGACACCATTCCAGTGGAAAACTTTGTGGCGCCAGCCGTTGTGGTAGATGCCAGTGCGGAAGTGGCTCAAAACCCTGACTGGGTATTAACTGTCGAGTTTCTGCAAAAGTGGGAAGAAAAGCACGGCACAATTCCTAAAGCCGCTTGGGTACTTTTTAGAACTGATTGGTCGAAAAAGGCGAATGACCCAGTTGCCTACGTCAGTATGCGTGAAGATGGTGCGCACACGCCGGGGCCATCTCAAGAAGCGGTAGAATGGCTTATTCACCAGCGTGATGTTAAAGGGTTTGGTGTTGAAACTATAAATACGGATGCAGGGCAGTCATATAGTTGGCCGGTTCCTTACCCTTGCCATACTTTAATGCATGGTCACAATAAATATGGCCTGCAATGTTTGACGAACCTCGACAAACTGCCTGCGACTGGTGTCGTGATTGTTGCTGCGCCACTTAAAATTGAAGGTGGCTCAGGCAGCCCATTACGTGTACTCGCACTTGTGGGGTGAGGTATGACAACAAACTCAACCCCTCAGGTCATTGTGGTGGGCAGTGGGATGAACTCCTTGATGTGTGCTGCCTTGTTGGCAGTACGTGGAAAATCCGTCCTCGTTCTTGAGCGAAATGATCGCTTAGGGGGCTGCATTCGCACTGAAAATTTATTTGAGGGCTATACCCACGATCTCCTTTCTTGTTGGTACTCCTTATTTGTTGGTAGCCCTGGCTACCAAGAGCTCGAACCCTATTTAAAGCAGTATGGATTAGAATTTGCACAATGTGATTATTCAACGGGTCTAGTGCAACCGGATGGCCAATCAATAGCACTAAAACGCGATATTTCTGAAGCGGCCAAGCAGCTCGACCAGTTGGCTCCGGGGGATGGCCTTGCATTTCGTAAGATGGCGGAACAACTATTTACACAAGATGCAGCGCTCACATTTGGCCTATTGGGACAAAACCCATACAGCGCCAATATGCTGAAATTATTATTTTCAGAATGGCGAAAACGTGGGGTCGATGGCTTGCTTGATTTTGCAAAAGCTGGAATAGAAAGCTTTCGCCGTTGGTCAGAACGTGAATTACAGCACGATTTTAGCCGAGCTTTGATGGCGCCATGGGTATTACATACCGGACTTGGGCCGGATGAAGCCAGTTCTGCATTAATTGGCAAATTGACTTTTGCCGCGGTGGTCGCTGGTGGCATGCCTGTGGTGAAAGGCGGTAGCGCTCGTATTGTGGAAGCGTTTGCAAAGGTTATTGAAGCGCACGGCGGTCAGTTAAAAACGGGTATGCACGTTGAAAAAATCATCACCACAGGTGAGGGGAAAAACCAACGGGCAGCAGGTGTGAAGGTGAATGGGCAAGTCATTGCAGCCTCTGAAAGCGTGGTTTGTAACGTTACCCCAACACAGTTGTATGGTTCATTACTCGAAAATATTTCGCCACAAGTGAGGGAAAAAGCGAGAGGTTACCGTTATGGGCGTGCAGGCATGCAAATTCATTTTGCTTTAAGCGCCCCTCCCCCTTGGTGCAACCCTGAGCTGTTAAATGTACCACTGGTGCATTTTACTGAAAGCATGGAGCAGGTGTGTTTGTCGGTGACACAGGCAAATAATGGTTATTTACCCGATAAACCGACATTTGGTATTGGCCAACCTACTGCACTTGATCCCAGTCGAGCCCCCGATGGTGGGTGGATCTTATGGATCCAGATGCAAGAGTTACCTCGAATTTTAAAAGGGGATTCTGCTGGTGAAATTTCAATACCCGATGATGGACGTTGGAATGAGCAAGTGCGAGAGGCTGTTGCCGATCGAATTCAACAGCGTTTAGAGCTGGTAATGCCTGGCTTTTCTCATTTGATAGTGGGACGTAAGGCAATCTCTCCCGCTGACTTAGAAAACTACAACTGTAACCTTGTTGGTGGCGATCCTTATTCAGGGACGTGCTCCCCCGATCAGTTCTTCTGGTTGCGGCCTTTCGCAGCGACTGGCCAGACAAAAACACATCAAACTGCAGTCAAAAACCTTTTTCATATTGGCGCTTCAACGCACCCCGGCCCCGGTTTGGGTGGCGGTTCAGGTTACCTTGTTGCCCAAAAATTAGCAGTCAAACGCAGGACATAATAAATCGACAAAGGATTTGCGACATAACAGGTAAAGCACACACAGTAAGACAACCCACTATGGCAGGAAATATGATGAAAAAAATAACAATCAGTAAGCTTGTAGCAGGTTCGTGTCTCAGCGTACTTTCGTTTGGTGCGATTGCCACTGAAGGTGGCGGTTTAGGGGTATATCCCGATGGGCTAGAAAACTTTATGTCAGGGGCACTGCCACCGCAAGGGGTACATGTACTGATGTATGGGGGAAATGCACATTATGACAGCGTTCGTGATAATAAAGGGGATAAAATACCGGTTCCAGGTTTTAGTGTGAATGTTAACGTATTGGCACCGCGTTTTATTTGGGTGACTGATCAAAAAGTTTTCGGTGGTGATCTGGCTTTCCATACCATTGTGCCGTTGCTAGATGTAACCGCAAAAGCAGCAGGCCAAAAAGAGACCAGTCGGGGTCTCGGCGATGTCACATTTGGCCCTGCATTAGGGTTTCATCCATCGGCGGATTTACACTATGTGGTTGGGCTAGATGCGTATGCCCCAACAGGTAAATACAGCAAGACAGACCCATCAAGTTTAGGTAAAAATTATTGGGCGCTGCAACCGGTTTGGGCAATCAGTTATATACCGCCTGTTGGTGTAAATGCAGATTTGAAAATGATGTATGACTTTAACTTCCGTAATAACGATACGAAAACCCGCTCAGGGCAAGCATTTCACGCTGATTATGCACTAGGGTGGGGGTTTGGAAATGGTTGGGTGGCAGGTATTGGTGGCTATGCATTTTTGCAAATGACTGATGATAGCGGCCCGAATTCAGCTCAAGGCAAAGCTCGCGCATACTCAGTAGGGCCTTCGATTCGTTATGCAAACCCTCAGGGGTGGTTATTTACTGCAAAATGGGAAAAAGATTTTGAAGTTAGAAACCGGCCTGAAGGTTCACAAATTTATTTGAAAGCATCAATTCCATTCTAACTAATTATAGACACTCCTTTTTTCTATAACGCCTTATAGTTTTAATATTATACGGCGTTATGCTTATTAATACTTAAATTTATAGTAATTCTACGCATTTTAAATCCCCTTTATTCTTATTTTAAATATAAAGTATATATACGTGTTTTATATGTATAAAAACTTAAATGATATATTAAACTTATACCCGTTTTTAGTGTATTTATTGTCTGGGTTTTTCTCCGCTATTTAATTTTCTTAAATAATTAAGTTTTTATCTTTATGTTTATTCTGGTTATTTTTTAAATTCTATTAAATAAATATTAAATATCAAATAAAACATTTTATTTGATGTAATTTTATGTATTATGATTAATGTCATCCAGACGCTGGTTATTTTAAATCTGGTTTTTTATCATGAAGTAATATCTAGTATTAGTTTTCAAAGTATTAATAAAGAAACATTTGCTAACATTTATTAATAATTAAACACCCTACTTCAGTTTGTTTAATTAAAATCTAATGTAAATACTGCTCTTTAATTAGAGGAACATATCATGAAAAAACTATTATTAGCTGCGATGATTACAACAAGTTGTTTTTCATTAAATTCATTTGCCGCAACAGATACTGTTGGTGGTGGTCAGGTGAATTTCTTTGGTAAAGTCACTGATATTTCTTGTACTATTTCAGTCGATGGTCAAGGAAGTAACGCTAGCGTATATTTAGCGCCAGTTTCAATTAAAGAAGTGAAAGCAGCCGCAGCTTTGACATATTTAAAACCGAAATCATTTGTTATTGATGTAACAAACTGTACTCAAACAGCAACATCAACACGTGCAGACGTTGATGTTAAATTAGATATGAAACGAATTGGTGTATATTGGAATGGCGGTAATATATTACAGAATCCGCCTACAGGAGCTGAAGGGTATTTAGCAAATACAGAGTCAACAGGAGCTAAAAATATCCAGCTTGTGTTAGCAACAAAAGGTGATTCTTCTTTATCCAGCACTAAAATTATCCCTGGTGATCCAAATCAAGCAAAAGTTGTTACAGACTTAACATCGATTAAAGATGGTGCTCGATTTACTTATTTTATTGGTTATTCGGCACCAAACCCTGCGATTGTGACAACGGGTTTAGTTAATAGCTATGCAACTTATGAAATAACGTATAAGTAATTTTTGCATTTTTGTTATAACAAGCGGTAGTTTTACTACCGCCTTTAAAAGAGGTGAAAATGAAAGTACTGAGTTTATTAAATATTTTTTTGTTATTTATTTGTCACTTTTCTTTTGCCAATAATATTATTGTTAATGGTACTCGGTTTATTTACGCTGAAAATGACAAAGAAATTACGGTCCAGCTAAATAATACAGCAAATAGACCTGCGGTTGCTCAAGTTTGGCTTGATGAAGGTGACCCAAAGGCCCTTCCTGAAACAATTAAAACTCCTTTTCAAATAACACCGCCAATATCAAAAATCTCTGCAAGTGGCGGGCAAACAATTCGAATAAAATTGGTTGATAGAACATTATTGTCGACAGATAAGGAGACTTTATATTGGCTGAATTTATTGGATATTCCACCAATTACAAAATCAGAAAAAAACGCTGCACAAAATATGCTGCAACTAGCAATCCGCTCTCGCTTTAAATTTATGTATCGTCCGAAAAATTTGGGTAGTAGAGAGTTAGCTCCTGAACAGTTACAGATTTTTGCAGGTAAACAAAATATCCAAGTTAAAAACCCCACTCCCTTTTTTATTACAATCACTGCTATCAATGACGAAAAGACAACACTTAATACAGAAGCATTTATGTTAGCACCGGGAGAATCTCAAACTATCAAGATTAATGGAGTCGTAAATCCAGGAGATAATATAATAATCAATAATATCAATGATTATGGTGCAGAGGTTCCAGCAAAAATAAAAGTGAAATGATCGGATGCAAGGATGAATATGCGATTTAAAAAAAATAAAACTATTTTTTTCACATTGTCGATTATACCTATATTGGTTGTAACCAGTGAGGCTCATGCTGAAGAGCAAAGTTCAGATGAAATATATGAGTTCAATAGTGGTTTTATTGTAGGCAGCCAGGAAAGTATCGATCTTACCCATTTTAATGAAAATGAATTAAGGGAAGGGGTTTACTCGATTGATTTTTATGTTAATGGCTATTGGAAAGGTCGACATGAAATTCAATTAAGCAAAAGAGGTAAGCAAAATATAGCAGCATGTTATTCAAATACTTTGCTAATGAGCTTGTCAATTAACACTGCCGCATTGAACCCAACACTTAGTCGTAGCGAACAGTCGTGTGGTTTTCTGAAGGAATGGAACAACGATAGAAATATTAAGGAAACGTTCGACCCGACCAGCCTCAGGTTAGATTTAACGCTACCTCAACTCTATATTATACAGTCGCAAGCTGGCTATGTGCCGCCTGAATTCTGGGATAAAGGAATTCCTGCATTAAATACAGCATATCAAGCTAACTTTTATAGTAATAACCTTTCAGACTCATCCATTGAACGCTATTCCACGATGTATCTTGGCATTAATTCGGGTTTTTCATATAACGGTTGGCAATTAAAACACATCGGTAATGCCGCGTGGCAGGAAGGTGACAGTTTTCGATGGGATAGCAATCAAACTTATCTCCAAGCGCCATTAGTTTCTATGAAATCAACCATGACGGTAGGGCAATTTTATACCGAAGGTAACTTATTTGATAGTGTGAGTTTACGGGGGGTGAAAATAGCAACGGATGACAGTATGTACCTTGATGGTGTTACAAATTATACACCGGAAATACGTGGAATAGCCCAAAGTAATGCACTAGTCACCGTTCGACAAAATAACACCGTTATCTATCAAACTACTGTTCCTCCCGGGCCATTTAATTTACAAGATGTGACACCGTCAGGCTATGGTAATGACCTTGAAGTGACTATCAAAGAAGCGGATGGAAGTGAAAGCTCTTTCTTTGTTCCGTATTCCTCATTACCCCAACTCTTAAGACCTAAGTTTACCCGCTACCAAGTTGCAACAGGTAAGTTAGATCAAAATAGTTATCGCCATCGCCCCTATATTATTCAAGGGACATTACAGCATGGCTACAATAATTATTTCACATTCTATACGGGTGTTAATGCGTATGATGATTATCAAGCATACATGCTGGGTACTGCTATTAATACACAAGTCGGGGCTTTGGCTTACGACATTACGAGTGCAAGAGTGAAAACACAAAACCATCGAGAAAATGGTTTTAAGCATCAATTAACACTGAATAAATTATTTTCAGATACAAAAACCAATTTTATTGTTAGCGGTAATATTCGCTCAAATGAGTCTTACTATGATCTGAATGAATCACTTTACCTTATTGATAATGAAAAGCGCCAAACAACTAGCCAACTACGGCATGAAAAGAAAAGTCTCAATTACACAATTAACCAAGAACTTCCCGAAAGCTATGGCGGTTTTTATTTTACCGGGCGGATAGTTGATTATTGGGATGATAGGGACACTGAAAAACAATACCAATTTAACTATTATAATCATTTTGATAAGTTATCTTACTCCGTTTCTTTTATACGGCTTTATTCCGACAATTATAAAAACAGTAAAGACGACAGGATAAGTATTAACCTTAGTTATCCATTATATTTTGGTGATAACCAACATATCTCATTGACATCAAATACTATCTTCAATAACTCATCATTCGATGCAACCCAACTAGGTATTAATGGCTCTCTCGATGAAGATAACAATTGGGTTTATGGTATAAACTCTTCTTTCTCAAATAATAGTAATAATAACATTGCATTAAATACTGCTTATCGAACCCCTTACTCTTCTTTAAATGCAAGTTATAGCCATGGAAAACGTTATCGTCAGTATGCCCTAGGGGCTAATGGTTCAATGGTGCTTCATGCTGATGGCGTAACTTTTTCGCCAAATACATCCCAAACGATGGCTTTGATAGAAGCGAAAGATGCTCAGGGAGCTTCAATTGTAGGATCTCCGGGGACTCATATCGATAGTCAAGGCTATGCACTCGCATCTTATATGCGCCCATATCGCGTCAATACTATTGAACTCGATCCTAAAGGAAGCTCAGAAGATATTGTTTTTCAAAATACACTTAAAAACGTAGTTCCTTATGAAGGGAGTATCGTTAAAGTCAGCTTTGGTACGAAAGTTGAAAAGAGCAAAGTATTTGAAGTTAAACGCATTAACAATCAACCACTTCCATTTGGTGCTGAAATCAAAGGGGACTCGGGTGCATCGATAGGCAGTGTTGGGCAAGGTAGTAATATATTTGTTAATGATGAATATGAAGGTAAGGCAACGGTTGTTTGGCATGAGGGGGAGTGTTCATTCTTGCTTAACAAACAAATTGAATTGAATAGGAACATAATATGCGAATAGTTTATTTATATTATTTTTCCGCTATTTTTTGCATTAGCTCTCCTGTGATGGCTGACTGTGTTCGTACCTCAGTGCCTCCCGTAGATATTAACATGGAGTTAGGTCGAGTGGTCGTGAGCCCTGAATTACCCGTTGGTACTATAATTCGGGAGCGAACATGGAATATGGATATGGCAACAGCTGTATGGGCCGAATGTAGCGGCGGTACGGTATTAGATGCGAAAGTTGTCGCAAGTAAGCCTATGTCTGGGGATAATATTATCGAAACGAATGTTCCTGGAATTGGCTTACGGTTTATTCGTGATGCTGATGGCGGGAAGATAAAAATCACTTATCCCGGCCATTATACCGTGCCTGGGGAAGGTACAAAAAATGTTGTACTAGCAGGATCTACGTTTACTATTCAAGTGATTAAAATTGCAGATGTCACTGGCTCGGGGTCAATCCATCAAGGAGAGTACACCCGCTATGGTTATTTACCTGATTCGATATCTCCTGCATTGATTACACGTTTGAATGCCGATGCTATCACGATTGTTTCTCCTTCCTGCAAAATAACCTCTGGCGTAAACCAAAATGTAATAATGAAATCAGTGAAAAAAAGTGAGTTTACAGGTTTAGGATCAACCGCAGGTTTAACACCATTTGCGATTACTATGTTATGTAGTGGTGGTGTTAATGCGTCCAATACATCTAATATTTATATGTCATTTAATGGGGAACTTGCACCAGATACAAATAAAACTCAAGGTGTACTTGAAAATAGTTCAACAGAGCTTCAAGCTGCGGATGGGGTCGGGGTACAGGTTCTGACTAAAGAAGATAAACCATTGGAATGGGATAAAAAATATTTGGTAGGAAGCGTGGGAATACTTCAAGAAAAAGCAATAAATCTTAATTACATAGCTAAATATTATCAATATAAAAAAGAAATAACACCAGGGAAAATACAAGCTAAGATGATTTTTAATATTTCTTACGATTAGTAAATATATCTATAGTAAATATATCTATATTAATTAAATGAGAGTGGTTCTCTAGCTTTTTATTAGAGAACCATTTTTTTTAATTATTTTTAGGCATGTTTTTTTGTCTAGTAATTTGAATATAAATGTGTTTTTTACTTCTGAAAAATAAATTAAATCGACAGAGTGTAATTATTTATTAAAAAGTGTGTTGACATGAAAATTTAACTTAGTATCATTCCACTCGCCTTAACTAAGGTCAAATATAATCTATTTTAAAGCGTATTATTACTTAGTTTTTAAATACGTTTTTGGTTGTTGGTTAATTTAATTTCACAGCAATGTTTTTTTCAAACCATTGAATTTTATTTTTTTAATTTTATATGTGATTGTATACGGCCTTTATAAACTGATTTTTAAAATTAATTCAATGAATAGAGTGAGTTACAATGAAAGTTATCGTTATATTATTCTCTTTTTTGTTTTCTTTTTTTACATGCAGCATGGAAAGTAGTGGAGGGAAGGTTTATTTCGGTGGGTATGTCTTTGAAGAACCTTGTAATTATAAAAAAACAGTTAGCCATATAGTATTAACTTGTAATGAGAGGGATAATAATAAAAAACATTATTATCAAATTTCTTCATTAAATGAAAATGAAACTAAGATTGATTCAGTTAAAATCTCTGATATTAATTTATCTAAGATATCAATGAATTCTGCAATTACGACTATTTCATATAGGTAATAATACCAGTAAATAAAGAATATACGTTGTCCTTTTCCATTTTTGGCCTTCGATCACCCCCTTAATCTATAAATTAGAAAGGGGGGATATTTTTTAAATTAATATTATAAATAGAAAATAATATATGGTATTTTTGATATTAATAATTTTATGTTGTTAACTGACTGTTATATCTAATTAAGCTTATAGCTAATTAGGCTTTTTTCATGCTTTTACTCGGCGTTTCACCATAACGTTGTTTATATTCAGCACTAAAACGCCCCATATGTGTAAAGCCCCAACGTAGTGCAACGCCAGTGACACTGGTAGCTTCTCCTGAAAGTAACTCAGCACGGACTCGCTCCATCCGTAAATCACGTAAATATTGCATTGGGCTAATATCTAAAAACTCTTTAAATCCTGCATATAAACTACGCAAGCTGACACCAGCAATAAGGGCTAACTGCTCTACAGTGATAGGTTCATGTGCGTGAGCTTCTAAATACTCTTGAACTCGTCGAACATGGCGAGGTCGGATAGTAGCTCTCCTCAAACTGGGATTTTCAGTATAATTATGACCTTGAGTAGAAAGAAGTGTCACCGAGACCAGTTGCTCTACTTGTGTGGCGATCAATTTATGCTGTAAAAGATCTGGGGTTCGAGTAGCACATTCAATGAGGTAATTCATCAATGTTCGCCACGCAATACAAGATTGCCATGCAAATCCAAGTTCAAAAACCAATGGTTTATCTAAAGTATGACCAAGCTGGCCAACTAAAGATCTCTCTAATAATGATCGAGAGATGCGTAACATCAACTGATCATTATCGCTATTCCAACGCATCGTAGTTGGCTCTTCAGGGCTGAGTAATGAAGCCATTTGTGGGGTGGATTCTATGCATTTTCCACCACTTTCTATGATTGCGCTACCTGAAAGCGGCATTTGAACTAGAAAGAAATCTTGTAATTGCCCCGGAGCAATAGAGACATCAGCACCGTATCGTAAACGGCTTAGAGAAATATCCCCCATAGGAATATAGTGCATCCGAGCATCGAGACGTTGGTGTGGATTGAGTAAGTTAAACTGATGTGGTTTCATCACTCGGCCAACCATTGATTTTATCTCTTCAGGATCGGCCGATGTAAATAGTAAACGCTCTGAAGAACAGAGCTGATTTTCAATCTGAGGTGCAGCTGAATGGGACCACGAGTTGCTCAACATCGGAGATACCTCCAAAATTATTTGCCAGCCCTATTTCATAGAAGATCATGTATTGGCCTGACTTTATTGCTTATTATATGTTTTCTCAATGAATTCAAATAATTATTATATGTAGAAAAGAATTTAGTGACTGATTATGTTAGAGGTAAGGGGATGCCTAAATAATCTAAGAACCCTCTTTGTTTTTTAACATTTTGTTAATTATTGTGTAACCTAATGTGAGGTGAACATAACATAAACAACTTTTGTTACCTAGCTAAAAGTGTGCAGAAACTATCCAAATAATGCAAAAAAATAGAAACTGTACGGTTATTGTGACATTGATAACAATATAAAAAATAAAGTTATTTTATTTTTTGAATAGTAAAATATTCATGATTTATCATATTGTTGCTTCTATTTGCCTAGTCACTCGCCTATATTTTGAATCAATAATTTATTTAATTTGCTTATGTAGGTTTTAATAACTGAAACCTTTATTTTTGTAGGGTATAGCCCTTACTATTTTATAATTTTGAATGCTTTTCACTTATTTTCTATGGGTAACTTTTCTTCTCTATTTTTGTGAAAGAGATTACCTTCTAGCTGTTTCAATTCGTTTTGTCCCCAATCTGCAAGCCTTATCCACTCTCTGCATAAATCTAATTTCCATGATTAATCATGGATTGACCTTGTGTTAACAAAAGATATACAAATAAGAAACACAAAAAAGATAAAAACGTTCTGATGTTGATTGGTGAGGTTAAAATGGCTGAGCGATCGTTTGTACAAGAAGTTCAAAAATTACGGCAAGGGCAAGGTGAAACCTTCAGCGGTGAAGGGATCCTTGCTGTCACAAAAGCGCTGTTAGAGTCTGGTGTATCTTACGTTGCGGGATATCAAGGTGCTCCTATCTCCCATTTGATGGATGTCCTTGCTGATGCACAAGATATTTTATCCGAATATGGTATTCGTTTTGAAAATAGCGCAAGTGAAGCAACTGCAGCGGCAACTTTGGCTGCCTCAGTTAATTATCCACTACGTGGCGCTGTGACGTTTAAAGCAACCGTGGGAACGAATGTCGCATCTGATGCCTTAGCTAACTTAGCTTCTGGTGGCGTGTTAGGTGGGGCTTTAATTATTGTTGGTGAAGACTATGGTGAAGGCTCTTCTATTATGCAGGAGCGCAGCCATGCTTTCGCAATGAAATCGCAGATGTGGTTACTCGACCCTCGGCCTAACTTGCCGTCCATTGTTCAAGCGGTGAAAGACGGCTTTGAACTCTCTGAAGCCAGTAATACACCTGTTATGTTACAAATGCGTATTCGTTCTTGTCATGTTCACGGACAATTTGTTTGCGCAGATAATCAACCCCCTAAATTTACAGTGAAAGATGCACTCGAGAACCCAACTCGAGACGTCAGTCGCATAGTATTACCCCCCGCTAGTTTCTTACATGAAAAAGAAAAAATTGAAGCTCGCTGGCCCGCTGCAATTAAATTTATTCAACAACATAAGTTAAATGAATTTTTTGCAGAAGACTCGGATGATGTTGGAATTGCGCTACAAGGCGGTTGTTACAACACGTTGATCCGCGCATTAAATCAGCTAGGGCTAGCGGATGTTTTTGGTAATAGCCAAATTCCTTTATATGTGATGAATGTGGCTTATCCATTGATTGATGATGAATTTGAACGTTTTTGTCGCCACAAAAAAGCCATTTTAGTCTTGGAAGAAGGCCAGCCAAATTTTGTTGAGCAAAATGTGGCGAATATTTTACGTCAACGCAAGATTAATATTGCCCTACATGGCAAAGATATGCTGCCAATGGCGGGGGAATATAATACTGCAACAGTGCTTGCGGGTTTACGTTCGTTTTTTGAATGCTATGGAAAGATAGCTCCACAAGTCAAGGCGGCTGCAAAACAGATCCGTATTCCAACGATTAATATTGCCACTCAAAAATCTGAAGGATCCTTTCCTGAATATGTGAATGCAGCTGAGCCAACGCTAGACGAGTCTGTCCATGCGCGCCCACCAGGGTTTTGCACAGGCTGCCCCGAAAGGCCTATTTTCACTGCGATGAAGTTGGTGGAGCGTGAATTAGGTGAACACCATGTCAGTGCAGATATCGGCTGTCATTTATTCTCTATTCTACCGCCCTTTAATTTGGGGAATACCACTATGGGTTATGGGTTAGGAGGCGCAGGGGCTGCGGCTTTGAATGCAAAAGCTGGGAAACGCGCGATTTCAGTGATGGGAGATGGTGGTTTTTGGCATAACGGTTTAACCAGTGGTATTGCCAATAGTGTTTTTAACCGCAGTGATAACTTAACTATTGTGGTTGATAACAGCTATACCTCTGCGACAGGAGGGCAAGATATTCTCTCTTCGACGGCGTTGAATCCAACCCGTAGTACTGGTCATGAAATTGAAAAAGCGGTGAAAGGCGTGGGTGTTAATTGGGTGAAAACCATTAAACACACCTATGACTTAAAAACCATGACAAATACGTTACGTGAAGCTTTAACAACCGATGAGCAAGGGCCCAAGGTTCTGATTGCGCAAAGCGAATGTATGTTGAACAAACAACGCCGCGAAAAGAAAAAAGTGCGTAGTGATGTTGCCGCAGGCAAACGAGTGGTACGTGAGCGTTTTGGTGTCGACTCTGACACCTGTACGGGCGATCACTCTTGTATTCGTTTATCTGGTTGCCCGTCTTTATCAATTAAACCCAGCCAAGACCCTTTAAGAACAGACCCGGTTGCAACAGTGATGGATAGCTGTGTTGGTTGTGGGCTATGTGGCGAAGTCTCTCACGCTGCTGTTTTGTGCCCTTCTTTTTTTAAGGCTCAAATTATTACTAACCCTAATGGTTGGGACAAATTGCGCCATCGTGTACGTGGTTGGTTTATTGGCTATTTACAGCGTCGTGACGCACGTCGTCGTGAACAATTTAGTTTCTAAGGGGGATGCATGAATTCGTTATCAACTGCATTACCATCAACAAAAGTCACATTACAGCCGATTAAAATTGCCATTTTAGCCATGGGCGGCGAAGGTGGTGGAGTACTTGCCGACTGGGTTGTCAACCTAGGTGAAGAAAACGGTTATTTTGCTCAAACGACTTCAGTGCCTGGCGTGGCACAGCGCACGGGGGCCACAATTTATTATGTGGAATTATTCCCAGGTGCTGACAACCCACAAACGCCTTCTCCTGTATTAGCGCTTATGCCGATGCCCGGTGATGTTGATGTCGTTTTGGCCTCTGAGTTAATGGAAGCAGGCAGAGCAGTACAGCGCGGTTTTGTTACCCCAGAGCGCACAACATTGATTAGTTCAACACACCGCGTTTACTCCATCGCGGAAAAATCCGCTATGGGCGATGGGCGAGTCGATAGCCAAGCATTAATTCGCCACACTGCGGCATCTGCGCGTCAGTTTATTTACTTTGATATGGCTCAAGCAGCACAAGAAAGTGGCAGTGTGATTAGTGCTGTTTTATTTGGTGCGCTGTTTGGTTCCGGTGTTTTACCATTTAGCCGCGCACAATTTGAAGAAACGATTGTACGTGGGGGCGTTGGCGTAAAACCAAGTTTGCGAGCTTTTACATTAGGAGCAGAAAAAGCAGCTAAACCCGAAGATGCATATCAGCCGGAATCCACAAAGAACATCATATATTCACCAAAAAATAAACAGGTATCGCAATTATTAGCTCGTATCCAACATGAATTCTCTCCTCATGTGCAGTATCTCGTGATTGAAGGGACTCGACGACTTATCGATTACCAAGACCTTGCTTATGCCACTTTGTATTTGGAACGCCTCAATAACCTCTTTGCCCAAAAAGGTGGGCAAGATGAGCGTTTGCAACGTGCGCTTGCGCGCCACTTAGCCCTTTGGATGTCCTATGAAGACACTATCCGAGTGGCTGATCTTAAAATTCGTGATAGCCGTTTTGCTCGCGTTCGTAATGAAGTACAGGCAAAAGATAACCAATTGTTGGATATCAATGAATTCATGCATCCAAGAATTGAAGAGATTTGCGAAACGCTTCCCAAAAATTTAGGTCGTTGGTTAATGCGTCCACATTGGTTACACAAAGCGCTTCGCAAAATGACCGAAAAAGGGCGCACGATCACTACCAGTTCTTTATTTGGTTTTTTACAGTTGTATGTATTAGCCACATGGCGAAAAGGTCGGCGTTCGACATTACGTTATCAACTAGAAACGCAGCGTATTGAAAAGTGGCTAGCGGCTGTAATTGAAGCAGCGAAAGCTAACCCTGCACTTGCAACCGAAATTACCCAATGCCAACGCGTGGTTAAGGGGTATAGCGACACTCATGCGAGAGGGTTGCGTAATTTTAAAATCTTAATGGACATCGTTGCGCAGCAAGGGAACAAACTCACCCCCATTAATTTACGTGAACTACGTGAAGCCGCATTGGCCGATGAACATGGGAAAGAATTGGAAAAATGCCGTCAACGTTTAGCGATGAATTAAGGATAACATCATGAGTTTACTGACATTTACTAAGCCACATAAAATTCATTTTTCGGAGTGTGACCCCGCAGGGATTGTGTTTTACCCCCAGTATTTCGTGATGTTTAACAATTTACTTGAACGTTGGGTTGATGAATTAGTCCCTCAAGGCTTTGCGGGTTACATCATGGAACAGCGCTTTGGTTTGCCGACGGTACACCTAGAAGCGGAGTTCAAGGCCATTAGCAAAATGGGGGATAACGTGATGCTAGAGCTGCATGTACAGCGTATTGGTCGCAAGTCTCTGACGTTACATCAACGCTGTGTCGGTGTTGATGGAGTACTGCGCATGCAAGTGACGCAAACTTATGTCACGACGTCATTAGAAACGCATCAAGCCATCCCCATTCCAGACGCCTTGTATCAGGCATTAACCGCTCAGCAACCAGTGTAAGTAAAGGAGAAGTTCCATGAATATTGTGTGTATTGGCGGTGGTCCCGCAGGGCTTTATTTCGGGTTGCTGATGAAACTACAGAACCCAAAGAACCGTGTAGTGGTGGTGGAACGTAATCGTCCTTATGACACTTTTGGCTGGGGAGTGGTATTTTCTGATGCCACGCTCAGTAATTTGCGCCAAGCGGACCCAGTTTCTGCCAAAACGATTTCTGCAGAATTTAGTCACTGGGATGATATCGATGTGCACTTTAAAGGTGTATGTAACCGCAGCGGTGGTCATGGGTTTATCGGCATTGGGCGTAAAAAATTACTCAATATATTACAAGACCGTTGTGTGGAATTGGGGGTGGAGCTGGTATTCGAAACCCAAGTAACGGATGACCAAGCGATTGCTCGTGAGTACCAAGCTGATTTGCTTATCGCTTCTGATGGCATTAATAGTGCGGTACGTACGCGTTATGAAACCGTATTTAAACCCGATATTGACCAACGTCGTTGCCGTTTTGTTTGGCTAGGTACAAAGAAGATTTTTGACGCCTTTACCTTCTTATTCGCTAAAAATGAGCACGGATGGTTTCAAGTTCATGCCTATCAATTTCAAGAAGGGTTATCGACCTTTATTGTGGAGACGACGGAAGAAACCTGGCTTAAAGCTGGTATTGACCAAATGTCCCAAGAGGATGGCATCGCTTATTGTGAAAAACTATTTGCGCCGTGGCTTGATGGTGAAAAACTGATTGCTAACGCAGCGCATTTACGTGGTGCCGCAATTTGGATCCGCTTCCCTCGGGTCATTTGTGGAAATTGGGTGCATTGGACGCAGCCCACACAAGGTAAAGACGTTCCCGTAGTATTGATGGGCGATGCCGCTCATACCGCCCATTTCTCTATTGGCTCTGGAACTAAATTAGCACTAGAAGATGCTATCGAGCTGTGTGAAAGCTTGAAAACTTCAGGGGGTGATTTACGTAAAGGGCTTGAGCATTACCAGAAGGTTCGCAGTGTCGAAGTACTAAAAATTCAGAATGCGGCACGCAATTCGACAGAATGGTTTGAAAATGTCTGTCGTTATGAAAACTTAGCACCAGAGCAATTTGCTTACTCCCTCTTAACACGCTCACAGCGTATATCCCATGAGAATTTGCGTGTGCGTGATGCTGTATGGTTGGAAAACTATGAGCAGTGGTTTGCAGCACAAACCGGTGTCACTTCAACGGCAAAAACACCGCCTATGCTAACGCCTTATCACGTACGGGGTGTCACGCTTAATAACCGAGTGGTTGCATCACCGACACTATTGTATTGCGCTAGTCAGGGCGTACCCGACGATTTTCATTTGGTACATTTGGGTAGCCGTGCATTAGGCGGTGTGGGTCTAGTGATGACTGAAATGACGGCTATAGCCCCCGATGCCCGTGTGACAAAAGGCTGTGCCGGTATTTGGAATGACGAACAAGTTATTGCTTGGCAGCGAGTGACTGATTTCGTTCATCAAAAAACGGATGCCAAAATTGGCATTCAATTAGGCCATGCGGGACGTCGTGGTTCAACTCAGCGTGGGTGGGAGAAAGAAAACCACCCACTGGATGCAGATAACTGGCCGTTAGTTTCTGCTTCAGCATTGCCTTATTTACCGAATATCTCACAAACACCGGTAGAGCTATCCGAGGCGCAAATGACTACGGTGATTGACCAATTTGTTGCTGCAGCAAAACGAGCGGAAATGGCGGGTTTTGACTGGCTTGAACTGCAAGCAGGGCATGGTTATTTACTCTCAAGCTTTATTTCGCCGTTAACTAATCAGCGTACAGATAACTACGGTGGAACGTTGGAAAACCGCTTACGTTTTCCGTTAGCCGTCATTAGTGCTGTGCGTCAAGTGTGGTCAAAACCTTTGACTGTTCGTATTTCATCGACGGACTGGGTGGATGGTGGGACGACAGTTGATGACGCAGTAGAAATTGGTCGTGCAATAAAGCAAGCGGGGGCCGATATGATTGATTGCTCTTCAGGTGAAGTGTCACCGCAACAGCAACCAGTTTATGGTCGGATGTACCAAACACCAATGGCAGACCGTATTCGTAATGAAGCTGGAATACCGGTTATTGCTGTAGGGGCTATTACTGATGCAGACCAAGTCAACAGCATTATTGCCGCTGGACGGGCGGATTTATGTGCTTTATCTCGACCATTACTTTCTGACTCTGCATGGGTCCTACATGAATGTGCGCGTTATGGGTGGGAAACTCGTTGGCCGGCATCGTATGAATATGGGCGTCAGCAACTCGTTCAATCCTTGAAATCGCGTTAAAGGCTTTGGCAAACAAAGAGGAAAACAGCATGAGTACACACTCCCATGACCAATATCGAGAAAATGTGGCAGGGCGCGCTGATGTGGCAGACACCCCTGAGCTAGTGGCGTATTACCAAGAACTAGATGCGTTGAAGACAGGTGCATTATGGACGGTTGCAAACAAGATTGAACCGTGGCAGCCCAAATCAAGCTCAGTTCCTGTGTTGTGGCGCTACCGTGATTTACGCGAACATGTGTTGCGCTCAGTTGAACTGGTGACACCAGAAAAAGCGGGGCGTCGCGTGATTTATTTAAATAACCCAGGCCGCCAAGATGTCGCTGCTGCAGTCGGTTGGTTATATTCAGGTCTACAAGTCATGCACCCAGGAGAAGCCGCTTCGGCTCATGCCCATTCGTCCTCCGCATTGCGGTTTATTATGGAAGGGCGTGGGGCATACACTATTGTCGAAGGGCAAAAAATGATGCTAGAAGCCAATGACTTTGTACTGACACCGAATGGGACATGGCATGAACACGGTGTTGCGGAGGATGGCTTACCCTGTATCTGGCAAGATGGGTTAGATATCCCCTTAGTCAATGCCATGGAAGCTGGGTTTTATAAAGTGCATCCTGACTTGCATCAAGTGCAAACACGACCTATCGACTACCCAGTTGGCATGTGGGGTGGAACCGCATTACGCCCTCACGATATTGGCTGGGATAAACCTTATTCACCGTTATTTAAATACCAATGGGGGCCAACCTACGAGGCATTATGCCGTGCGGCGAAAGCAGCGGATGGCTCAGTATTTGATGACATTTTAATGCACTACACCAACCCACTAACTGGCGGACCTGTGATGCCAACTATTGGGGCAAGCATGCAATTACTGCGTCCGGGATTTGTAGGTAAGGCTCATCGCCATACGGGGAGTTTTATTTATCAAGTGGCGAAAGGGCAAGGGTACTCCGTGATTAATGGACAACGTTTTGATTGGCAAGAGCGTGATATTTTCTGCGTGCCATCGTGGATGTTCCATGAACATGTGAATACCTCACAAACCGAAGATGCATGTCTGTTTTGCTTTAATGACTTACCCGTAATGCACTCTTTGGGGCTCTACTATGAAGAAGCTCTAGTCGAAAATGAGGGGCACCAGAAAGTCGTTACCTAGGTGAATGTCATGTTTCTTATTGATTAATTTAATTATTTTACTATTCCAATTTACGTGAAGAAGTGAGTGAGGCAACCACCTCATTCAAGGAGAAAGAGAATGCGCTTAATAACTTATCGTTCTGATGTGACCGCGGCAGCTCGTTTAGGAGCAATTGTTAACCATCAAGTAGTTGATTTAGCTCTTCTTGCTCAAGAGCAAGGGTTGTACTTGCCTGACAACATGTTGGATTTTATCGATTTAGGTCCACAAGGTGTGCGTGTTGGTACAGAACTTCTAAATACATATCAAGGGCAATTCCCCGCAGGGACTGCGTGGCCGGTACAAAATGTGAAAATCTTGGCACCGATCCCCCGTCCACGTAAAAATATTTTTGGTATTGGCTTGAACTATGTTGAACACGTGGCGGAGTCCAGCCGCACACTAGACACTTCAAAAGAGCTTCCAAAACAACCCGTTATTTTTTCTAAACCACCAACCACAGTGATTGGACCGGGAGATGCTATTGAACATAATGCCAAAATTACCCAACAATTAGACTGGGAAGTCGAGTTGGCAGTGATTATCGGCACGCGTGCGAAAAGTGTCGCGGCAAAAGATGCGCTTAATTATGTGTTTGGCTACAGCTTGATGATTGATATGAGTGCGCGTGATTGCCGCCGTGCAGGGCAGTGGATTTACTCAAAAGGGCAAGATACCTATGCGCCATTTGGGCCTTGCATTGTGACTGCTGATGAGATCCCAGATCCTCACACCTTAGAGCTAAGCTTGAAGGTGAATGGTGTAACCAAACAATCCTCAAATACACGCCATATGCTATTTAATGTGAATACATTGATTGAAGATATTAGCCAAGGGATCACATTAGAACCCGGTGACATTATTGCCACAGGTACCCCTGAAGGGGTCGGCGCGGGGAGAACGCCACAAGAATGGGTATGGCCAGGCGATGTGATTGAAGCATATGTTGAGAATATTGGTGAATTGCGCCATCCAGTTGTCGCCGTTTAAGGGGGAAGCATGCTTAATTTGCAGACATTTAAAGCCGCTGCGGTACAAGCTGCTCCGGTGTTTCTTGATACCAATGCGACGGTAGATAAAGTTTGCCATTTAATTGAAGAGGCGGCTGATAACGGAGCAAAATTGGTGGCATTTCCAGAGGTTTTTATTTCTGGTTACCCTTATTGGAGTTGGGTGATGAACCCGATAGATGGCAGCCCATGGTTTGAAAAACTGTGTAAATCTGCCATTGAAGTCCCGGGGCCTGAAATACAAAAAGTTGCTCAAGCTGCCGCACGCCATCACATCAATGTTGTGATTGGTGTGAATGAGCGAAATCCTAATGGCATTGCTACGTTATATAATACATTAGTGACAATTTCTGATGAAGGAAGAATTCTGGGACGTCATCGTAAATTAGTCCCAACATGGGCAGAAAAATTGACGTGGGCAAATGGAGATGCCTCTTCACTAAAAGTTCACCAAACCAGTATTGGGCCACTTGGGGCGTTGGCGTGTGGGGAAAATACCAATACATTGGCCCGCTTTGCCTTATTGGCGCAAGGCGAGTTAGTCCATATTGCGAGCTATATCGCCTTACCCGTTGCACCAAAAGATTATGACATGGCCGAGGCGATCCGTTTACGTGCTTCAGCCCACTGTTTTGAAGGCAAAGTCTTTACGGTTGTTTCGTGTTCGACAGTGTCAGAAGAAATTATTGATGCAATGTCTGCAACTCATCCAGAAGCACGTGAGTTACTGGCTCGACCAAACAGTGCTTTCTCAGGGATCATCGGTCCTGATGGGCGGGTTGTAGGCCAACCTTTGATTGACAAAGAAGGGATTGTTTACGGTGAAATTGATTTGAACCGCTGTATTCAGCCACGACAAATGCATGATATTACAGGGCATTATAACCGTTTTGATATCTTTGATTTACAAGTAAACCGCCGACCATTAACGGCAGCACGTTTTCACGGTAATGGGCAAGAAAGTGAAGCTTTAAACACATTTCCAGAATCAAGTGAGTCATTTGGGGAGAACGAGATATGAGTTTAGCACGTACATATCGTATCGGGCAGATTGTCCCGTCATCAAATACCACGATGGAAACAGAAATTCCGGCTATATTACGGGCAAGAGAAGCGCTGTTTGCGGAGCGCTTTACCTTTCATTCAAGCCGTATGCGTATGCAAAAAGTTACCAAAGAGGAGTTGGCAAAAATGGACTCCGATAGTGACCGCTGCGCTATTGAATTGTCAGATGCTGCAGTTGATGTTCTGGGATATGCCTGTTTAGTTGCGATTATGAGCATGGGGAAAGGTTACCATCGCATTTCAGAAAAACGTTTATTTCAACGTACGGTAGATAACGGCCATCCAGCACCTGTAGTGACGAGTGCAGGGGCATTAGTTGATGGCCTACATGCGATGGGGGCTAAAAAAGTGTCTATTTTAACGCCGTATATGAAGCCGTTGACGCAGTTAGTGATTGATTATATTGAAAGCGAAGGCATTGAAGTGGTAGATAGTATTTCATTGGAAATTCCAGATAATTTAGACGTGGGGCGGCAAAACCCATTAGCACCAGTGGAAATTACGAAAAAACTCAACACCCAAGTAGATGCAATTGTGGCTTCTGCATGTGTACAAATGCCTTCGCTACCCTCAATACAATTAATTGAAGACCGAGTTGGTTTACCAGTACTGTCTTCTTCGGTGGCAACTACTTATATGATGCTAAAAAAGCTGGGTTTAGAAACTCGTGTTGATGGGTTTGGTTCCTTGTTGAGTGGAAAGTTTTAGCTGAATTATCGCCGACTTCTGCTACTCTTGAGCGGTTGTAATCAAATGCAATAATTCAAGAGTTTATCAAGGGGAGCGAATGGCAAACTCAAAGGTTTTTGTTGATAATTACTTGCCTGCCCTGTTGGGGCAGGCTTGGATGTTAGTTTCATCGGAATTTCATGCCATTGTTGAAAAAAAAGGGTTGTCAGTCTTAGAGTGGCGAGTGCTATCCACACTAGCAGGCAATGGCTCGATGGGGATCACTGAGCTGTCACAAAAAACGGTCAGCAAACAACCGACAATTACTCGCGTACTACAACGGTTAGAGCAGCAGGGACACGTGGTTCGCCACAGTAACCATAATGGAAGTGATAAGCGCATAACACTTGTTAGTGTGACATCAAGTGGAATGTCACTGGTCGATGGTTTACTTGTTGCAGCTCAGCAACACGAAGAAGCCGTTTTAGCCCCTTTGGGGTTGCGTAAAAGTAAGCTCCTTAAGCAAGTACTACAAGAACTTGTTGAGCGGCACAGTATAGAAAACACCAATACAGCTGATAAAAGTACTTCGGATAAAAATAATGCAAAAATGGTAAAAAGGAAAAAATCAGGCAGTCAAAATTTATCCAAAGAAACAACAAAGTAGTCGATTAATGATGGTTTAGTCCTATTTTTGATGGCAATACACAGCTTATTATTGATATTGCGTTTAACTATCTATTTATCAAATAGATAAATAAGTTTTTTATGGGTATTTAAGTCAGTGATGATTTTTCGCAACCTGATGATAGATAGGCTATTTCTTAATTTTATTATTTTTGTATCGATTGATTAATTGCCACTTTACATTGATTCAATTTATCTATTTACTTCATAACTGATAATTAATGATTAGCTAAACATGGAGCAATCAATGTCAGTAGTGACACTTGTACTCGTTTTTTTATTAGCCGTTGTTGTGAGCGTTTTTGTTTCACGACTGCTCAAAGATATTATTCCATTACCCCTGATCCAGATAGCACTAGGGGCTGGCTTGTCTTTATACGGTTTTACAGTTGAATTTGAACCTCATCTATTTCTGTTTTTATTTATTCCCCCTTTATTGTTTCTTGATGGCTGGCGTATTCCTAAAGAAGCCTTATTTCAAGAAATTAAGCCGATCATGTCGTTAGCTATTGGTCTAGTGGTAGTAACGGTTATTGGTATGGGCTTTTTTATACATTGGTTAATTCCAGCTATTTCTTTGGCCGTCGCTTTTGCGTTGGCAGCTATTTTGTCGCCTACAGACCCAGTTTCCGTGTCTGCCATGACGGTCAATTCCCCATTGCCATCGCGAATGGCGCATATCCTAGAGGGGGAGTCATTGCTGAATGATGCAACGGGTTTGGTGTGTTTCAGTTTTGCGGTAGTTGCTGCATTAACTGGCACATTTTCTCTTGCTTCAGCGGCTGGGCAATTTGTATTCGTGGCGTTTGGCGGGATTTTAATTGGTTTGCTAGTGGCTTGGGCAATTGGTTGGTTAAACCAATTATTGGTTAAGCGTACAGGGGAAGAACCTGCTATTCAGATAATGATCAGCTTATTGATGCCATTTACGGCTTACTTGTTAGCTGAACATTTACATGTTTCTGGTATTTTAGCGGCAGTGGTTGCCGGTATTGCCATGCACTATGAAAAAATCGCAGGGCGTATGCAAGCCGCCACTCGTATGCAAAGTAAAGCGGTGTGGGATACGGTACAAACCGCGTTGAACGGGATGATTTTCATCTTGTTAGGCGAACAGTTACCGGGTATGTGGACAAATATGCCTGCTGTAGCAGAGGCCGCGGGTGCGAGCCATCCTTGGATGCTATTTGTTTATGTGGCAATTATTACCGTGGCATTGGCCGTTTTACGCTTTAGCTGGGTGTGGATCTCGATGACTTTAACCGTCTTCCATAAGCGCCGTCGCGGTAAAGAAGCGGATGTTATGCATATTCGCATGATGGCGGTGATGGCGACAGCGGGTGTGCGTGGAGCGATTACATTAGCGGGTATTCTCACGTTACCTTTATTGATGCCTGATGGTTCATTATTTCCGAATCGTGACGTGGCTATTTTCTTAGCGATGGGGGTGATTTTATGTTCACTACTGATTGCCAGTATTGCACTGCCTATTTTAACGAAAGGGTTGGTACAAGACTTACCTTATGATAATGACGAAATTCGAGCGCGCTTGGCCTTAAATGAAGCTGCAATGGCACATTTACGTGACCTGATGAATCACCCATCGGATGATATGGATGAAATTGCCATGCGTACTGAGGTTGGGGCTCAATTATTAGAAATTTATGGTAGACGACTCGATAATTCAGATGAAACTGAATCAGATGTCTATGATTTACACAAAATGATTGATATGGAACGTGAGATGTCCAAATCAGCGTTAAAAGCGAAACGGGACGCGTTATATCAAATGCGTAAAAGCAAAAATATCAATGAAAGGGTATATCACCGTTTACGTGATGAACTTGATTTAAAAGAAGAAACGCTTAATCACCATAAAAATGGTAAACATTAGTTAGAGAAAAATGACCTGAATTTATTCAGGTCATTTTTTTATGAATGTCATTCAAGTAGGTTTGACGGTTTGTATAGATTGCTGATAAGTTAGTAATAATTCTATTTAGGAAATTTATATGTTACAAGGCACTGTTAGCTTAAGCATTATTATTACCATCACATAGTGGTGGGGATAAGCTACATCCTAAACCCGCCAGATAAGGCGGGTTTTTTTGTCCTTATCTGGTTAATTCTTCAGTAAGGAGCTATTTATGAATTTAACAGAAGCCTCACCATCATTAAAAAAACCGCCTCGTTTGCATTTTCTTTGTGGCAAAATTGCTTCAGGGAAATCGACATTAGCAAAACAACTGGCTAACGCCCCCCGTACTATTTTGCTCTGTGAAGACGAATGGCTTGCCGCCCTTTATCCTAATGAAATCACTGAACTGGCTCACTATGTTGAAAAAAGTACCCTAGTGAAGCAAGTATTAGAAGGCCATATTGAGCAATTGATACAGGCTGGGAATAATATTGTGATGGATTTTCCTGCGAATACACCGATGCAGCGGCAATGGTTAACGTCATTGGCACAGGCATCTGATGTCCCTTATGTATTTCATGTATTACAGGTAAGTAATGACGAGTGTAAAGCAAGACTTGCAGCGCGGAATTTAGCAGGGGAAAACCCATTTCAAACATCTGAAACGCAGTTTGATTTAATTACGGCACATTTCTCTTATCCAAAAAGTAGCGAGCAGTTAATCTGCAAATTTTACCCATAGAAATAACAGGTCTGAGTAATAAACCTCTGGAGGATACTTATTACTCAGATTTATAGTCATTTAGGGCGATACATTTTTAAATTTTGCTGTTGTTCTATCCAATAATAATCGGCGGGTCCTCCTGCACGCAATAGTGGCTTCTGGCCAGCACAGTCATATAATCCATCATTCAATGCGGACTCATCAATATGCACCATGACAACCTCTCCCATCACCATCCAAGTATCCAATAACTGGCCATCAGCACGTTTCAGTTGTTGGTATTGCGTGACAACACATTCCATTGAAACGGGTGTTTGAGCGATGCGAGGGGGTGAAACTAATGTTGAAGGGAGAGTGGATAGCCCCGTTAATGCAAATTCGCTTTCACCATGTGCCAATGTAGCACTACTCATATTTACCTTTTCGCCAAGTGCAAGAGTTGCGAGGTTATACACAAACTCCCCTGTTTCGATGGCATTAGTTACTGAATCTTTTTTACCAACACTCGAAAAGGCCAATATAGGTGGTGAATAATTGAAAATATTGAAAAAACTATAAGGAGCTAGATTGGCTCTACCTTTACTATCACAGGTTGATATCCAACCAATAGGCCTAGGGCCAATGAGTGATGGGATAGGATCATGGGGGAGCCCGTGACCCTGCAGTGGTTGGTAGCTATAGAATTTTTCTATCATTTTGGAGTCCTTTTTAACTTTACTTTAACGGATATTTGAACAAGGTGTTAGGTGTTTAAATAAAAAATGCGATTAATGCATAAATAATGCAGTAAGTGGATATTCTATTTTTAATTTTGCTTATATTAACGCTTGAGGATATAACTCAATATAACAATAATAAATTAAATAGTAATTGATGATTATCTTTATTTTATTTATGAGTTTTAGCATTGACTTCATTGTTTAACTCTATTTTTGTGTAAATCTAGTGGGTTTATTCGTTTTAATTGGTAGCGTTGCTTTATTCTTTTTATTTTATTTTGTCCGGTACGTTAATATTTTAAATTTAATTTATTTATTTTGCTATTATTTTATCTGCAATGTTGTTTAATTTGTTGATTTTTTTGTTTATTTTTGCAGTTTTATAAAATATATAATAGGTGTTATATAATTTAATAGGAAATAACTATCAAATTATATATGTTCGATCGATACAAACGTATTTACAGGCTTAATTAATAAACCTATATTTAAAATTAATTGTTTCTATCTGTGCTTGGATATATCCACTTTTTCACATGAAAATAATCTGTCTTTTAAGTAAGGTTGGCTAATTGAATTTTTTATATGGGAGTGTTTTTTGTTGGAATTAATATGATAAAAACGGATGCATTATTACGTCGAGATGTTGGGTTATTTTTAAGGCAAGCAAGAATTGATAAATCATTAACAGGATACCAATTAGCGAAAATATTAAAAATAAGTCAACAGCAGATTTCTCGTTATGAAAGAGGAGAAACTGGTATTAATATTGAAACGTTAAATATTTTTTTGAACGTATTAGAAAAAAATTGGTTAGAGTTCTTTTTTAAAGTATTAGTGAACCATTCAAGTGAAATTGCAGATATAAGAACACAAGATGAAATTTTTTATCTCATCGAAAGAACATTTTTCTACTATTATGGAAAACTAAAAACCAGATGATTTTCAATGGATTTTTTATTGAGATAGTAATTTACATATATTGTAGTTCTTAGTTTTTGTGTCCTCTTTAATTGGATTAAATATGGAAATTAGACTTACGCTATTAAATTTTTAATGGTGTATTTGTTGTAGTTTAATTTTTTAATTGAAAGGAAAAATATATGCGATTAACCAAATTAAATATTGCCCCCAAATTATCAAAATCATCTCGGTTATTTATTTTTACTGCATTGATGACGGTTTTTTTGTCAGCAAATTCTGCGGCAGACAATACCGGTACAGTTGATTTCGAAGGTGTCGTTGTGAGCACGCCTTGTAATATAGCTCAATCATCACTAAAGCAACTTATTGATTTTGGACAGTTATCTCGCAGAGCATTGGAAAATGGTCGCGTAGCTGAAGTGAAATTTAATATTGAATTTACGGGATGCGATTTCGCTGATTTTGATACTGATGCAGCCGGAAAACCCATTGCTGTTAAATCAATGGAATTAGTGTTTACAGGCCAAAGTTATGCGGATGCAACAAATACTTTGCTTTCTACTTCTGCAGGCAATACCAACAATGTGGGAATTGGCATTGATGGATTTGAATTTGGAAAAGCGAAAGATGTGTTCTCACGCATTATCAATAAAAAGGGAGATAACGTCCTGTCTTTCAAAGCGTTAGCAAAGGCTGTTGATACGACGAAAAGTGTATCGGAAGGTAGGTTCAGTGCGGTAACAAACTTTCGTATTACCTATCAATAACTAAATTATTTAACCGCCAGCATTGGCTGGTGGTTAAATGAGAGCCAGTAGAAGAGGTGTCGTGGTGAGCTATCAAAGGGCTATGGATATAACAGTGCTGCTGGTAATGCTTATTTTTAGTATTCATTCATATGCAGACATCAAAAGCGTTAAACCCCACAGCGTCAGTGCAATAACGTTACTCAGGGGTAGCGTCATTGATGCACCGTGCTCAATAACATTGCAAAATCGCTATCAAACTATTGATTTTTCTTCTTTGGCTCTCGCTTTGTTGTCAAATAGCTTGCAAAGAGAAATGCATGATCAGCCTTTTATTATCGAGTTACAAGATTGCGGCAGTGTCTATTCAACCGTTGATCTAAAAACATGGAAGATACGCTTTGTTGGCCAAAATACACAATATATTGATGCTTTTATACTACAAGGTGCTTCCGAAGGGGTGGGTATTTCGGTATTAGATAATTCAAAAAGACGATTACAGCCTAATAAGGATTATTCATTATCTGACAATGTGTTGTATCAAGATAAATCAGGTTACAGCCTTTTCCTTCGTTATTTCTTACGTCTGGAATTAACCGGACAACCGATCCAAGCAGGTCGTTATTACGGACTGCTCCGCTTTTTCATCGATTACCAATAACACGCACGAAGAATACGTTTCTATGAGCTTCATTTTGAAGATGCACTCTTATTGCATTTAATCTGGTATAGCGAGGATGGTATAGAGCATGGTGTTCAAAATTAACGCGAAATTGAAGCTGGTTTGGCGCATTGCTTTTCTGTTATCGGGTCTTATGGGATGCAAAGTATTTGCCTCTGAATTTAATACAGATGTTTTAGATGCGGATGATATTCAGAATATTGATATGAGCCAGTTTTCAGTAGCTGGGTATACGCTACCAGGAAATTATGTTTTTACTCTCTTTGTTAATGGACAACGCTTAGGGGCACCCCGTGATATCTCCGTTTATGAAAATAAGCCAATCGCCGGAGAATCAACCCAAGTCACACAAACCATCTGTATTCCTCCAGATGTTCTTGAATTAATTGGTTTAAAGCGTTCGGCGATGGAGAAAGTAACACTTACCCATAATGGGAAATGTCTCGACTTTTCTGCGTTAACAGGGGTTCAAACAGCCATCGAGCTCAGTACATTGTCGTTGAAAATGACGGTTCCACAAATATGGATGGAATACCGCGACCCTTACTGGGTACCCGCTAATTTATGGGAAGAGGGGATCGGTGGTGTATTTATTGATTACAACGCGAATATTTCAGCAACCAAAGAAACGGATAATCATCGGCAAGTTTATTTATCGAGTAATGGGATCACCGGGGTGAATTGGGGGGCTTGGCGCTTACGTGGCGATTACAGTACATCTTATCAAAAACAACGGGGTGATTATCCGCAGGAAAAACACAACTTTGATTTTACTCGTCTTTATGCATTTACCTCATTGAAAGATAGTGCCTCAATCTTTACGTTGGGAGAAAATTATTTCTATTCGGATATTTTTGAATCTTGGCAATATACCGGTTTTTCTTTAGAAAGTGATGACCGCATGCTGCCGCCTAAATTAGTGGGGTATGCACCTGAAATTATTGGTGTTGCAAATACGAATGCAATTGTGATTGTTCGCAGCCAAGAACGCATTATCTCTGAAACGGCAGTTCCTCCCGGCCCATTTCGTATTCAAACACTTGATAGCGGCATTCGTGGTGTATTAGATGTGACCGTCCGCGAAGAAAATGGGGAAGAGAGTAAGTTTAGTATCAGTACGGCCTCGTTGCCTTATTTAACACGTCCCGGGCGCGTCATTTATAAGGTTGCTATGGGAAAGACGCGTTATGACAATCGGCATTTGACAGGGGAGCCTGTTGTAAGTGGTGAATTATCATATGGTGTTTCAAATGCATGGTCATTATATGGAGGCACTCAGCTCAATGGCTATTACCAAAGTGCAGCGTTAGGAATAGGGCGAGATCTTTTTTCAATAGGCGCGGTTTCTTTTGATATCACACAATCTTTTGCCGATTTTTCAGATAAAAGACGCCAAGGACGCTCTTATCGCGTTAATTACGCAAAATCTTTCGATGAGCTACGTACAGATATTACCTTTGCGGGCTATCGTTTTGCCGACAAAGAATACCGAACACTCACGCAATTTATGGATGAGGAGAGAATAGGTTATGGTACTCAGGCAGCAAAAGAAAATTATCAATTATATTTAAATAAATATTTCGATGATTTTAATATTTCTCTTAATTATCAATATAGTACTTATTGGCAGCATGACTCACAAACACAATACGGTTTATACGTTAATGCGCCTTTAAATTTCCCTCTTCTGTCCCAAAATGCGGCAAATTTATCATTATCAGCGAGCCGTACAGAGCGAGACAATGGTAATGAAGATGATGCCATTAATCTGTATCTCACTGTACCGTTATTTCGTGGACATAGTGTCACATTCTCTGAGCTCTACTCACGCTCAGCGGGAAATAACCAATTTAATCATCAGGTTGGATATAGTGGCTATGGAGAGCAGGATAATTTCAATATCAATGTTGGTTATAACCATGGGCAAAATATTGATAATCAAGTCAGTTTGAGTGGCTTCTATTCACGAGATATCTCTCAAGCAAGTACATCTATAAATGCAAGCTATGTACCAGATCAGTACCACAGTATTGGTGGGTCAATCAATGGTGGGCTCACATTAACCTCTAAAGGAGCGGCATTGCACCGCTCAGCGCACGGTGATACACGACTTATGATTGAAACACCGGAGGTGAGCGGTGTTCCTCTCGAAAATGGTGTAACTAAAACCAATGCATTTGGATTGGCCGTTATTCCCAATGTGAATAGTTATCGAAAATCTACTGCTTCAATCAATACCAGCCAGTTACCCGATGATATAGAAAGCCTCGATCCCTCAACGGATATTACGTTAACCAAAGGTGCCATCGGTTATCGCAGCTTATCGGTGATGAAAGGCGAAAAGTTATTTACTGTTTTTGCTTTGTTAGATGGAAAACACCCACCTTTTGGTGCCAGTGTACGTAATAAAAATAACCAAGAATTGGGGCTCGTGGGTGAAGGCGGTGTGACGTGGCTAGTGGGGGTATCACCTCAAGAAAAGTTGTCGTTGTATTGGAATAACCAGCTGCAGTGCGAGTTATCCCTACCTGAAAAATTAAATGAGCTTACTGATTTGTTATTGCTGCCATGCTCTTCAGTCAAAGCGGTCCGTTCAGTTGATTCATCATCAAGTAAATGATTGTGAGGCTAATTATGTGGAAATTAGATATCTGTTATCAATGGGTTGTGAGGGTGCTGTTTGTTATATCAATATTATCATTTAATACTCATGCAGCAGTGACCTTGGATCGAACTCGGATCATTTTCCCTGGGGATGCGAAATCGATCAATATCAAGATAGCCAATGATAACCCAGAAGAGGCATATCTCGCGCAAAGTTGGATTGAAGACCCACAAGGTAACAAGTTAATAAAAGGAGCGTTATTAGCCACGCCTCCTCTACAGCGTGTCGAGCCGAATAGCCAAAGCTTAGTTCGTTTGAGTCTGACGCCTTTATTTAGTCAGTTACCGCAAGATAGGGAATCCGTATTTTATTTTAATTTACGAGAAGTCCCGCCTAAATCTCATGATGCGAATACCTTACAAATTGCTTTGCAATCGCGGGTGAAGCTTTTTTATCGGCCCTCGTCCATTTTAGCTGAGTCAGAAACAAACTGGGCACATAAGGTCACACTAATGAAGACCAATAAAGGGTATCAACTCAATAATTCAACACCTTTTAATTTGACGGTTATTGGCTTGGGTAATAACCAAAAACAGTCTGAACAAAGTCAATTCGAGGTGGTGATGGTACCACCGAAATCTACCCAAGAATTTGTTTCCCAGCCGCTGACAAAGCCACATTTAACCTATATCAACGACTATGGCGGAAAACCGACTTTAGCTTTTCGTTGCCAGCAAGAGGTTTGCACTGTGGTTGATGAACGTTAGTTAAGTTAGGAAATATGCCTAGCATTAATAATAGAAGGAGTAATGCATTGATAAAATATATGCTTATCGGCTTATTTTTCATCAGTAGCATGGTCATCAGTGGCGTGATAGGCGGGATGTCTTCGGCTAGCGAGTTTTTAAATCATACTGCAGTGAATGAATCGCATTATGAAGATTCAAATAGTGGATGGTTAGAAGTCAGCGCTCAATTATTCAATTCACCTTGTCACTTAAAAATATCAACCTCAGCGGTGATGCTGACTCAATGTGGCGCAGGCGATGCCTTTTCTGCCAACAAAATGCAAACAACGCCCGCACAAATACGTTTTTATGATGTGCAAAATGGGAATGTTACGGCTATAGAGAAAATGAATCTATTAAATGGCAATAATCTCATTTATCCCCCTGTTTCAATGCACAAATCGAATTTATTACGGCTGGAGGTGGTTTATGAGTAAGGCTATTTTACTTTTAAGCCTTGGATTCCCTATTTTTGCTTGGAGTATGGACAGCTTAGATGTGGAGTTTAGTGGTATTTTAGTCAATAAAACCTGTCAGTTAGCGGCTGATTCTATCAATAAGCGGGTAACAATTGAAAATATACGTTTGAAGTCGATTAATGACAATATTCCTAGTGATATCACCCCCTTTTTTATCACGATTGAAAAATGTAGCCAAGCCGACCTAAATAAGATGATTAAGATTACCTGGAAAAGCCCAAAACAGGTCACTGTAGAGGGTGATAATTACCTTGGAACGGATGGAAATAGTGGTGTACTGCTCGGTGTAGTTGATAAGCAAAGAGTACTTGTTACTTGGGATAAATCGATTGAGGTAACACCGGTTACGGTTACGGATGGGACTCAACAATTGGAATTTGGTGTATTTGTTCGTAAAAATCCGCTGAATGAAGCAAAAAAAGGTTTTTTTTCAAGCTCAGCGACTTTTTCATTGGAGTATGAGTAATGAATACAATCAATTGGTTATCTAAATTTGTTTTGTGTTTTTTATTTCTCCCATTTATATCTAAGTCGGATGTCTTAATCGATGTGAGTGCGACGCTAGTCGACCCAGCCTGCCACCTGCGTAGTGAAGATAACAGTACCCCGTTAAAAATCAATTTTGGGGTGATTAATATACCGCATAATTCTGATGATATTTCCCAATCCCATACATTTCCTTTGTATTTAACTGGCTGTAATTGGAATAAATCACTCGGTATTATGATTAACCCCAAAAATAGTAACACTATGGTTTATCAAGGAAAAAGTATTTTATCCACCAGTACTGATGGCCTTGGCATTAATATCAATAATATAACTGGAGGTGTGGCTCATCCACTTGAAGTTAATCAAATTCAGCAAATATTCCCAGAACAAATAGATGCCACTTTGCAGCGAATTATTTTACAAGCTGATCTCGTTAGTACCCTACCAGCGAGCCAACTCCGTGCTGGAAAATTTAGTGCTATTGCCATGATTTCGGTCACTTACTATTAAGGCGGTAATATCGGTTATGTCTAATTTTCAAATCCTATTTCAGGCGGTTTCTTGCTCTATGGTGAAAATACCATTTCCCTTATTTTTGAGGCGAGAATTCTTTAAACAACCATCTGGCTTATCAATGTATTTTCTGGTGGCTATTCTTAGTTTGTATGGAATAAATGCTCATGCAGACTATGCACCTCGAATACAAAATTCCAATTCAGGTTATTCAATTCGGATCGATAGTAATAGTGTTATTGAACCCGTTTCACGGGTTGGCTCTGATGGCAAAAATTATTATCGTGTAGGAAACCCTATTGTTATTGACGGTAATAGTGCTCAAGTGAGCGTGTCTGGCTTGGTTGATTGTGTTGGTAGACGATGGGGAAGTAGCAATACAAGAATTCATTCATCACAGGCATTTCATCGTTTGTTTATGTATGTGGCTTCTGCGGGAGTCACGATTGATGGAAAAACGGCCTACCGGATCAATAACAATTTAGTGATGACGGTGGAAACTCCGATAATAAATTGGATAAATATTGATGCAGGAATGTGCTCATATGCTTATGTGGGGCTTGTTAGGTCTGCTCAAGAGTTTACCAGTCAATTTCCGGTTACTATTACATTTTTTATTAATGAGCAAATTATTGATGGAAAACTGGTTATTCCTGCAATGGATTTAGCGGGCTATGTTCGCGCTTTTACTGAACCTAAAACAGCGCCTCCCTTTGACAGCTGGCCTTTATCTGAATCAACAGTGCCAATGCGTCTTGCAGCTTCTCAGTTAAATGTGAAAGCAATGTGCTCCACGCAAACGAGCTCTGGGCAGGCTAGCACAGTCAATTTGCGACACGGCCAATTAAGTAGTATTCATTACGATAGTTTGGTGACGGAAAGCATCAGATACACGTGTAAATTTGCGGCCTTAACGAAGGTAAGGTTACGGTTAGACTATGTGACAGATGGTGACCCGCAAAAGCGTTTACCGATGAAAGATGCTTCAAATAGAACGATTTACAGTAAGTTAGACATTGTGGATGAACAAACCGGGGCGACGGGGACAGATATTCGTGTAGGAATTCATTCAAATCGCACGATCCATATACGTAGTCGTATTCAAGGAAATAATGCAGACGCAGGAAGTTATCAAGGGTCTGCATGGTTAATTGCCACATTTGATTAAATTTAGTTTTTGAATGGTTAGGTGTTATCCACTAATTCTCTGAATAAAACTGGATGGACTTTGCCCTAACCATTTTTTAAACATGGTCGAAAAAGACCCAACGCTGCTGTAGCCTAAATCGAATGCGACCTCGGTAATGGATTTACCCGCAGAAATGTGGGTAATCGCACTTAATAAACAAGCTTGCTGCCGCCAGTCAGAGAAAGATAACCCTGTTTGAGCACCAAAAAAACGGCTAAATGAGCGCTCACTTTTATGTAATTTTGCCGCCCACTCCTGTGGTAATGAGGTGATTTGTGGCGCTTTTAGGAATTCCCGGCACAACTGGGCTAAATGTTCATCCCGTGGAATTGGGGCATAGAAAGGCAGGGGCTCTGCCTGCGCAATTTCATGCAAAATCAATTGGTACATCACACCATCACGGCCATTTAAATCATATTCAATTGGCGTATCAACCGCTTCAAGCAATAGCTGACGAAGTAAGGGCGAAACCCTGAGCACTTCACATTTGTTTCCCCTACGTGGAGCGGCTTTGGGCTCAATGTATAAGCTACGCGTACTGACATTCAACATGCGTGTTTCATGAGGCGTATTACAGGGGATCCAAACACCACTATCAGGTGGTATGACCCATTCGCCATCTGCTGTACTCACTTCAATCAAGCCTGTCGCACCATATAGAAACTGTGCGCGGCGGTGAACGTGAGAATCAAGCAGCACGTTTGGTAGGTAATCAGTGCCGATAGCTAAAACATCACGCGGAGTTGCATCGACCGTTTTTAGAGGAATATTTCGCATAGTAATTTTCTTGGCTGATATTCAAAAGTTATCATCTATTTTCTGAATATAGGCAATTTTTATTGATATAACCACATGTTTTTCATGGTTGGCTGAAATTCCAATGTGTTTGGCGGTTTTTCGAAAGTTGGCAGGCAGGGAAATGATTACTCTAGCGCGGCAACCTAATGTATGCCAGAGGTAGAGTTATCATGGAAAATTATCACGATCAGGCGGATAGCAAGAGTTTGATTGACCCCATAACCCGTCGTCGGTTTATTCAAGGCAGCTCTGCACTCATGGCTGTCCCATTTATTGCCACAAACACAGTCGCATCGACACCAGAAAACCCGAATATCATCCCAACCACAACGCTGGAAAATAACGGTGAGCGAGTGGTCTCGACCTGCAGTAGTTTTGACTGCGGTGGCAAGTGTGATATTCGAGCACATGTTAAAGAAGGTGTGGTGACACGAATTAGTACCCGTCCAGATGCCGATTTAGACGAAGAGATGCCAATCATGCGTGCTTGCGTGCGCGGCCGCAGCTATCGAAAATTTGTTTATCACCCAAATCGCCTGAAATACCCAATGAAGCGCGTGGGTAAACGTGGCGAAGGGCGCTTTGAGCGCATTAGTTGGGAAGAGGCGACAACATTGATTGCTGACAATATGCAGCGTATCAATGCCCAATATGGCCCTGCATCACGCTTTGTGAGCCTCAGTACCGGGGTGACTGGGGGGATTTTCTCAGGTGCGAATATGTTGCGTCGGTTGTTTAATATCACGGGTGGTTTTTTAGAAAATTACCACTCAGTGAGCAATGGCAATACCATGGCGGTTACGCCTTATACCTATGGCACGTCAGCAAGTGGTAGCACGCTAGACACATTAGAAAATACGCCATTGGTGATCTTGTGGGGACATAACCCGAACGAAACCATTTTTGGCCATACTAATCATTATTTCCAAAAAATGAAAAAAAATGGCACCAAATTCATTGTGGTTGACCCACGCTATTCGGATACCGCATCGTCATTAGCCGACCAGTGGATCCCCATTTTGCCGACCACAGACAACGCGATGATGGATGCCATGATGTATGTGATCATCAGCGAAGGTCTTCATGATCAGGCCTTTATTGATAAATACACCTTGGGGTTTGATGAGCACCAGATGCCTGAAGGCATCCCTGAAAATGAGTCATTAATTGCTTATTTAATGGGAAAAAAAGATGGTGTGGTGAAAACCCCAGAGTGGGCGGAACCCATCACGAAAGTCCCCGCCGATACCATTCGTCAACTGGCTCGCGAATATGCCAATACAAAACCAGCGGCCTTAATGCAAGGTTGGGGCCCCCAGCGCCATATCTGTGGTGAACGCTCTGCAAGAGGTGCCACGCTATTAGCCACCATCACCGGAAATGTAGGCGTGAAAGGGGGTTGGGCTGCGGGCTATGGTATGGCAGTCACCCCTGACTTACGTAAAACATTAGCGGGGCCGAGCTTATTTGAAAACCCAGTCAAAGCAAAAATCAATATCACCAATTGGGTACAAGCTTGTGAGAACAAAGACCTTGTGACGCCAAATAATGGTTTAAAAAACGCAGAAAAACTCGATACGGAAATCAAAATGATTTTTTCGTTGGCGGGTAACTATATGACTAACCAGAACCCCGACATTTTGCATGCGGCTAACGTTCTGGAAGATGAAAGTAAAGTTGAGTTTATTGTTTACAGTGACTTATACATGACACCTAGCGCCAAGTATGCCGATGTTTTACTGCCTGAAACCAGCTTCTTAGAACGTTGGAATGTGGGGGGGACATGGGGAACGGGTAACTACATTATTTTGTCCGAGAAAGTGATTGAGCCTGAATTTGAGCGCCGTAGTGACTATGAATGGTTACGTGACGTAGCTGAAAAACTTGGGGTTGGTGAGAAATTCAGTGAAGGGCGCACAGAAAAAGAGTGGATTGAACATTTAGTCAATGACGCTCATCAGAAGCGCCCAGAAGACGACATTCCAACGTTTGATGAGTTGCTAATTAAACGTCGCCATCTATTAAAACATAAACCCCATACTGGCCATGTCGCCTTTGAGAAAAATATTAATGATATCGATAATAACCCGTTTGAAACGCCATCTGGAAAAATTGAAATTTTTTCTCAGCGTCTTTATGAACGTCATGATGTGGAGATCCCTGCATTATCTCATTACGTACCTGCCATTGAAGGGCCAGAAGACGAGCTAATTTCACGTTATCCATTGCAATTAATTACTTGGAAAGGCCGTAATCGTGCCAATTCAACGCAATTTGCGAACCCGTGGCTACAAGAAGTGCAGCGCCAAGAGTTGTGGATCAACCCCATTGATGCCAAAAAACGAAATATTACGGATGGAGAGCGCGTCAAAGTGAATAACGACCGCGGTATCACTATGGTGCCCGTCAAAATCACCCAGCGGATTATGCCCGGAGTGGTGGCTTTACAAGCAGGAGCATGGTGGCAACCTGATGAAAATGGCGTTGACCAAGGCGGTTGCGCTAACGTTTTAACATCAGCCCGTAGCACCGCAATGGCACATGGAAATGCCCATCAAACCTTATTGGTGGAGGTAAGCAAAGCATGAGTAAATTTCACGTTTATCCCGCGATAAGCAGCAAACAGCTTGGTTTTTATATCGACTCTGCACGCTGCTCAGGTTGTAAAGCCTGCCAAGTCGCGTGCAAAGATAAAAATAACCTTGATGTCGGGCGCAAATATCGTCGCGTATATGAAATCGCTGGCGGTGAGTTTATTGAAAATGGCTCTGGGGGATTGGTGAATAACGTCTTTGCTTATACGTTATCCATTTCATGCAACCACTGCGCCGACCCAATGTGTGTGAAAAACTGCCCGACAACGGCAATGCACAAACGTGAAGGGGACGGTATCGTGATGGTCAACACAGATAAATGTGTGGGTTGTGGAACTTGTGCGTGGTCTTGCCCCTATGGCGCACCGCAAATGAACCCGGAAACCAAGCAAATGTCGAAATGTGATTTTTGTATCGACTTACAACTAAAAGGGGAGCAACCCGTCTGCGTCGCCACGTGTCCATTAGGGGCAATTCAGTTTGGCCCGATAGATGAATTAAGACAACGTTATGGCGAGCTTGCGGATGTTCGTGGGCTACCGGACTCATCGATTACGCATCCGAATTTAGTGATCCACCCGCACCAAGGGGCTGGCCGTACTCAAAACTCTCAAGGAGAAGCCAAATGAATGAATGGCCACTATTGTTATTCACATTTTTGATGCAAACATCCATTGGGTTGAGTGTGATGTTAGCGCTTTTCGCAAAAAAATTATCAGCGGCGTTGGGCCGTAAAGTTAATGCACAATTTTTGTTGTGGTATATGTTTGTCGCCTGTGTCTTCGCGGGTATTGGTTTGTTGTCTTCAATTACCCACTTAGGGGTTCCTTTGAATGCGCCTAATTCATTGTTGAATATTTTTTCATCATGGTTAAGCCGTGAAGTGGTGTTTACTGCCACCTATTTTGCTTTTCTTGGGCTGACCTTTCTATGGCTCTGGTTCAAAAAGGAGCTGTCGTATCTGTTACTTGGTTTAGCGATTATCGCTGGGCTGTGTGATGTATATGCCATGGCTTCAATTTATCGTTATACATCAATGTTAACGTGGATGAATGATAATACCTATTTGATGTTCTACGGCACGATGTTAACTGCGGGAGCTGCTGGGTATTATTTATTAATCAATTTGTTATTGCGTTTTCATGCAGGATCGCCAGCGGCGCAAGTTTCAACTCGCGGGTTATGGATACTGTGGGCAGTGATTGGCATTAGCTTGTTAGTCCGTTTAGCTTATCAACCTGCCTATGAAAGTTACTTAGTTAGCACGAGCTATAATAATGAATCTATTACATTTCCTATCGACTCTATTCATGCCTACCAAGGGATTTGGTCGCTGCGTATTACAAGCTGGGTTGTTGGAATATTGTCGGTGATTGTATTGGGGTATGGGTTATTTCGCCATATGCGACAGACTGCGAGTGGGGTTATGTCTTCGAGCAGCAAAGGGTATTTAGTGGTGGGTTGTGCGGCTGCCATGATTGCTGAATTTATGCTGCGCTACTGTTTTTACACTATTCATTGATAAATAACGGCATATTGCTTAGGAAATTATCTTTTTCATGATCCATTTTTCACACTACGCAGCTGCGTTTAATATCTTAGGCACGTGCTATTTATTTTCACCAAATGACGATGCAAGCCGTTATGCGATAAGCTTTTTCAAGTTAAATGACTTTGCATCTCAATGGCCTTGTAAGATCAGTGCTCAGCTTAGTGAACGTATCTCGGCATCACTAAACATCGAAGCTGCGGTACTCCACACTCAATGGACAGATTTATTTATTGGTCCCGAAGCATTACCGGCCCCACCATGGGGCTCGGTATATCTCGACCCTGAAGGGGTATTGCAAGGATCCTCCACGGTGGCATTAAGTGAATTTTTAAAACGCGAACGCTTGAAAATACAAACTCACTATCCAGAACCTTCGGATCATGTTGGTTTAATGTTATTTCAAGCGGCAGTGTTGGCTTCACAAGTCAGGGAAGCCGCATTAAAAGAATTGCTAAATGACCATTTGGCTAATTGGTTACCACAATTTTACCAGCAATTAAATCGAACAACATGTAGCCCATTTTATAACGCATTAACGGAATTAACACTGGTTACTGTAAGGTCATGTTTATAATATTATTCAGTATATTTGACTGTTTAATGGTTAATTAAACGTAATATTTGAATGGGTGAAAAGTTAACAAAATTTAATCAAATGAAAATTGATTTAGTTATAAGAAATGCAAATTAAAATGATTCTTACTTTAGCTTTCTAAGCCATAATACATTTTTAAGCCATACTACTTAATGATGTTTTTGGATATCCATAGGGGGTATAAAGTGGTCAATTTATTAAATCGTTTGTTGTCCCATGAAGATGCAGGCAGGTTGTTATTGCGCCTTGCTGTGGGTGGGCTCATGTTATTTCATGGCATGAGCAAATTAATGACAGGAGCGAGTGGTATTAAAGCGCTGCTGGCTTCTTATGGGTTACCTGAATTTATCGCTTATGGAACCATTTTAGGTGAAGTTGTTGCCCCTATTTTCATTATTTTAGGGATTTTAACTCGGCCATCTGCATTATTAGTCGCCTTCACTATGGTGGTTGCATGGCTGATGATTGGGCTAGATAAAACATTCTTGCTCGATAAAACAGGTGCATGGGCGATTGAAAGTATTGTGTATTTCTTCTTGAGTGGTATTGCGTTGGCATTTTTAGGTGCGGGTAAATATTCCATTATCAAAAACCCGAACTGGCGATAAATTAGTTTTTCTTTCGTGTTTGACATTGCCTTTGAAAAAAGACCATCAAAATTTTTCTGATGGTCTATTTTTTTGCCCAAACTACGGGAAGTTCAAGACACGTGATTTTTTTGGATTGCTGGTTATTTAAGCTATTTTAGCTATAATAGCTAATCAAGCCATTTTATATTGTAGGTGATGTATGGAAACGATCCCCGCACAAGTCGCTAAAAATCAATTTGGTGATTTGTTGATGAAAGTTCAGCGTGCACCTGTTGAAATAAGTAAGCATGGGAAGCGCGTTGCTGTTGTTATCTCTCCAGATGAATATGACCAGCTAATGCAGTTAAAATTACAGAGTTTAAAAGCGGTTTTGGCTGAATCTATTGCGCAAGCAGAACGCGGTGAACTTCATAGCATTGATGATGTATTTGCTCCGCTAACTATGGACGAACTTGAAAATAAGGCTTAAGGATGAGCGTTAAGTTTACTCATAAAGCGAAAGGACATATCCGCTCAATTCAGCTGTATTCTCTGCGTAGATGGGGAGCTAATGTTGCTGAGGCTTATGCGAATTCATTACGTGTGACAATGACGGATATACTCGTGAACCAGCCATCTCTTGGCCGTGATCGTAGTGAAGATTTATATTTAGGCGTTTTTAGCTTCCCTGTTGAAAGCCACATTATTTATTATCGAAAAGCGCTTGAAGGCATTGAAGTGCTAGCGGTATTGCATCATACACAGGACCCAAACTCTCATTTATAAAAAGCCGGGTGGCAATAAGTTTTGTTTTTAACTAATTAATATCATTAAGGCAAATGGTATTAGAAATTTTCTGATGGTCTGTTTTTGGAAAAATTAGTTTACTCAATATCTTTGCGAAGCGCTTTGCAGTAATTAAACTCTCGTATTGCACATTTAAAAAGTAAATTTAATATCACTATGGGGCATTGGTGTAAGGTTGCACGCCTATTTTTATAGGAGGTCCATGGTTCGAATCCTGGATGCCAAAACGGTTTAATATATTAAAACGGTTTTGGCATCAGGATTTTATATAGCCTATAGGGGAGGGAACATTGACAGAAATAAGACGCAGGGTAGACTCCCTTTATGTCTGTGACCCTTCCTCATATATAGGTAAAATAAGGGAATATCACCGACAAAATTTCGAGCAGGTTGGCAATGGATTGCGTCATGTAGAGGGGCAGTTAAGAAAAGCCATTGCATCTTCAGCGTATCAGAATATACAAGACGATGTTTTAACATTCACTCGTTTGTATTCAATGTTATTATCCGTATGGTGTGAAGCTAGGTTGCATGTGCTTATTTATGAGGAAAGTGTCTTTACAGAACATGAACGTAGCATTATATACAACCAAAATAGTTTAGAGCAAAGATGGCTAACGGCTCTTGCAATAGCGGTTAAAAAGAATGGAAACATTCAGTTTGAAGAAGATGCTAATGAAGATAGCTTAGGAATTATCCTTTTTACGATATATGAGCGAATAAAAACATGGATTAGTGGGCATTTAGCGCCTGTGATTAGAAATCGAAATAAAGTTGCTCATGGTCAATGGTTAAAACCTTTTCAGAATACTCAAGATGAGTGGGTAAATTCAACTTCATTTACTATCTGTTCCCAATCAATTCAAGACTTTAAAAAAGATAGTATTCTTTTTACTAATGAAAAAATAAAATTGCTTAACATCATTTGTGGTGCAATTAATAGCATAGCTATTGGTAGTGGGCATAAAAAATATAATGTACAAAGTTTTGATGAAATTAATCGCAACGTAAATAAGCAAATAGATAAAATAGAACATATTGATTATTTAGCATTTGTAAAAAGAACTCAGAAATCTTACAAAGAGCAATTTGATGAGTCTATTTCTAATACCACAGGTTAACTTATAGAATATAGGCCTTATCATGTAAGATATAGCCTATATTCTAATACTTAAGCTTAACCCTTCACACACACCACTTGGCGTAGGGTATGAACAATTTCTACTAATGATGATTGAGCTGCCATAACTGCGTCGATGTCTTTGTACGCCATCGGTATTTCGTCAATCACGTCACTGTCTTTTCGGCATTCCACATGGGCGGTAGCCATTTTTTGGTCGCTGACTGAGAAACGTTTTTTCGCCTCTGTTCGGCTCATTACGCGTCCTGCACCGTGGCTACAGGAACAAAAGCTTTCTTCATCACCTAAACCGCGCACGATAAAACTTTTTGCTCCCATAGATCCTGGTATGATCCCCATTTGGCCTTTTCGCGCTGACACCGCGCCTTTTCGGGTTACCAGTACTTCTTCACCAAAGTGCTGCTCTTTTTGCACATAATTATGGTGACAATTTACGGCCTCTTGTTGGGTCGTAAATGGTTTTGGAATTTCACGCGATAGCGCTTCCAATACGCGGTGCATCATCACTTCACGGTTATGGCGCGCAAAATCTTGCGCCCATCCGACCGCTTCCATATAGTCATTAAAGTGCACGCTTCCTTCTTCAAAGTAAGCAAGGTCTCTATCAGGCAAATTAGCGATATGCTGTTGCATATCTTTTTGCGCCAACGTGATAAACAAGTTACCAATCGCGTTTCCCACACCTCGCGACCCGCTATGTAACATTACCCATACACGGTCTTGTTCATCCAAACACAGCTCAATAAAGTGATTTCCCGTTCCCAATGTTCCTAAGTGGTTGTAATGGTTCGTCTGACGCAGTTTTGGGTATTTATCACAGATACGTTTGAACTCTTCATCCAAGTGCGCCCAGTGGCTATCAACAATATCTGGTGTACGATGCCAAGCCCCCTTATCACGTCCATGTCGATGTGTGGTTCGACCGTGCGGTACTGCAGCTTCGATAGCAAAACGGATATTTTGCAAGCTATCAGGTAAATCCGATGCCGTTAAAGACGTTCGCACGGCAATCATTCCACAACCAATATCCACCCCCACTGCCGCAGGGATAATCGCTCCTTTGGTTGGGATCACGCTCCCAATAGTTGAACCTTTCCCTACATGCACATCAGGCATTACGGCTAGGTGCTTAAAAATAAACGGCATTTTTGCGGTGTTTTGTAGTTGTGTTACCGCTTTAGGGTCAACGGGTACACCGTTGGTCCACATTTTTACAGGCACGCCATTTTCTTGAATTAATTCGTTGAATTTATTATTTATCATTATTTATTCCTTAATTTTTACTAATCCGTTTAATACTTGGTCTAGACCGCCGTAAACAGAAATTTGGTCGATCCGATGTGCGATACTTTCTAAGGTCTCAAGCTCTTTTAAACGCAGTGCAACGGGGTTGTTTTCCATCACTTTTGCAGTATTTAACAGTGAGCGCGTTGCGGCGGTTTCTTCGCGGCGGCGGATCACGTTCGCTTGTGCCGATTTTTCGGCTTCTACCACTTGGGATAAAATTGTTCTCATATCCCCTGGTAAAATGATGTCTTTTACACCGATGCTATCAATTTCTAGGCCAAACTCAGCCACACACTGCACTACTTGAGTTAGCATCAATTCATCAACTAACTGCTTGTTTTCTAACAATTCATCTAAGGTTCGAGTACCAACGATTTCCCTTAATGAAAACTGTAATTCACGGTATAAATGCTCTACAGGCTGACTCAATTTTGAGAATGCCAATAAAATATCGTGATAACGCCAGTTAGCACACAGATTGATCCGCAGTGTGACTTTGTCTTTGGTTAAAATCTCTTGCCCGCTGACTTCTAATGACTGTAAACGGGTATCAATCACCTCAACTTCGGGTGTGCGTTCGATACGCCAGTAGCCATAAGTACCCGGTTCAAGCAAGTTTTCGACTTCACCATCAATTTTCAGCACGCCCATATGCCATGCAGGTACTTGAGCGACTAAACATAGCTCATGACCTTTAATACGCTTTTTGCCACTTAAACGTTGTATCAAGGTTTCTGATAACACGATTTCACCGACCTTCTGTTTCTCAACCTTCAAGCTATCACCGACTTTCCAGTACAAACGTCGAGTCGCTGGGGATAAAATTTCAACCAAATTATGGTGTGAATATAAAAAGCCAACTTCATCATCCGATAAATCAATATCGACCCCGTGGGATGCTATCCAATCTGGGTGATATTGGCGAATTTGTTCCGCTAATACGTAATCGACTGGTTTATCAATAGATTGCGAGCAAACATCAATGACCTGTATTTCTGGTTTTTGCTTGATATTCCAATATCCATAAGTTCCAGTTTCTAATAAACTTTTTATCTCACCATCAACTTTAAATAAGCCAAGTTTCCCTGCGGGAATTTGCGTGATCAGGCACAGTTCACGGCCTTTAATGTCTTTCTTGTGTACTAACGCGGCGGTTAATTCGTTGGACATTTTAAAGTCAGCGATACTTTGCTTCTCAACCCGTAATGTATTGGTCATTTTCCAATATAAACGGCGCGTTTGTGGCGCAATGACCTCAATTAAACGATCATGCAAATATAAAAATGCGACTTCATCATCGGATAAATTGATATCAATGCAATAGTCGACAACCCACTGCTGATGATATTGGCGCAAATGCTCTGCCAGTTTATGTTCAATTGGTTCGTCATTTAATGGATACATGGTGACTGTTAATTTGTTAAACCAATCATTCACTTTGTGCTCACCAGCTAATAATAGGTGCTGAAAATCGCCATTTTTTTCAGTTAATGCGATAAGTCCTTGAGCTACATTTATTTTTTTCATTATTTTTCCTTTTTTATATTTATCCGCTACTGAAGAAAAAAGCGAAGTAGTGAGGGAAAAAGTAGAGCGCCAAAACTGGCTGTCTAAATTTTTGCTCATCACTCAGCGTGGCTCCCGAGTAGCGGCTTTAAGCTTAACTTCAGCTCGTTGTTTTACGTTTTGGAGACGTTAGTTTCAGGAGTCGAACCTGATAGCTTTGCTATTACCAAAAGGTATCTTACCGACGGCGGCATACAGACCATGCAGTGACTAAGTCACCATGTCTACACCGGTTGAACGCGAAGTTCAGACAATTTCCGGCAGTGGATGAATAGAGTATTGCCAGAAGCATGCCAACTTTTTAAAAAATGGGATAAAAATTTTTATCAAATTGAAATATAAGTAAAAAATAATTTTAAGATAAAGGTGGGTAACATTGGCGTGGTAAATGGATTATGCTATTTATTATCTTTTTATATCGTAATTTATAAATTTATATAAATACTATGAGTGAAAAACGTAAGGTTGTTATTGGGGTATTGGGCACCGTACTAGACAGGCGAGGCAAAAAAGCCAACCGCTGGACAAAATGGCGGCCAACGGTTGGCCTTTGCCAACAGCCTGATTTGGATATTGGTCGTTTTGAATTACTTCATCAGGTGAATGACTATAGCATGGCACACCGGGTGAAAGAGGATATTGAGCAAGCCTCTCCCAATACAGAAGTGGTGCTGCATGAGGTGGATATTGCTGACCCGTGGGATTTCGAAGAGGTGTATACCTCATTACTGGATTTTTCTTCGCATTATCAATTTGATACTGATAATGAAGAATATCTGGTACACATCACGACGGGTACCCATGTGGTACAAATTTGTTGGTTTTTATTAACGGAAGCTCACTATTTACCTGCCAAATTAATTCAAACGTCACCGAGCCAAAAAGGGCGAGAAAAAGACCCTATCGGTATTCATACCGTGATTGACCTTGACTTAAGCCGTTATACCCATATCACCAGCCGTTTCCAAACAGAGCAGCAACAGCAGGTTTCGTTTTTAAAATCGGGTATTGCCACCCGCAACGCGGCATTTAATACCATGATTGAGCAAATCGAACGTGTCGCGCTGCGTTCTAAAGCCCCGATTTTACTCAATGGGCCAACGGGGGCGGGGAAGTCTTTCTTAGCTAGGCGAATTTATCAACTGCGTGAAAGCCGCCACCAAGTTAAAGGGCGTTTTGTGGAAGTAAACTGTGCCACCTTACGTGGTGATAACGCCATGTCGACGCTGTTTGGTCATGTGAAAGGGGCATTCACAGGGGCAATCAACCCAAGGCGTGGGTTACTGAAAGAAGCGGATGGCGGCATTTTATTTCTTGATGAAATTGCGGAGCTAGGCCTTGATGAGCAAGCAATGCTACTGAAAGCCATCGAAGAAAAAAGCTTTTTCCCTTATGGTTCAGATGAAGAAATTCACAGTGATTTTCAATTAATTGCGGGGACTCACCGTAATTTGGCGCAGCAAGTGGAGGAGGGCAAATTTCGTGAAGATCTATTTGCCCGTATCAATATGTGGACGTTTGTGTTACCGGGCTTGCGTGACCGCCGTGAAGACATCGAGCCAAATGTGGATTATGAATTAGCTAAGTTTTGCCAAGAGCAACAAAGCCAAATCCGTTTTGATAGTGAAGCTCGCAAGGTGTATGCGAAGTTCGCCTGTTCCCCGCAAGCCCTGTGGCGTGGTAATTTCCGTGAACTGGGCGCATCTATCAGCCGGATGGCCACTTTTGCCGAACGCGGGCGCATTACCAAAGCGGTGGCCGAAGAGGAAATTGGCCGCTTGCAAGCCCAATGGCAAACAAAATCAACCAATACATTACCCAAGCAAATTGGTGAGATTGATTTATTCGACCAACCACAGTTGGCAATGGTGCTTGAAGTTTGCCGCCGTTCATCTTCCTTGTCAGAGGCGGGGCGTGAGCTGTTTGCCGTTTCACGGCAACACAAAAAACAGCCCAATGACGCGGACAGGCTGCGAAAGTATCTCGCCAAATTTGGTCTGGATTGGGATGAGGTGAAGGGTAGGTAAAGGGAATTGATAATAAAAAGCCCCCAAGAGGGGGCTGATGAGATATAAATAACAATAAGTTAAAGCTAATTGCAATTAATACTCTTTAACACACACCAGACCACGCTCACCGGCATTAAAAGGATTGGTTAGGTACTTATGTGTTCGTAGATTGTATAAGGTTATATGATTCTGGTTCATTATCCAAATCCAGTCTTGTGCTGCTATTTGGTCTAGTTTTATGTTGTCGTTAATGGTTTTCTCTGTCCACTGGGTGAATAGCGAGATCTTACTGTGTTTTAGATCTTCTGGTGTGGCTATTCTTTGAGAATTAGTACAATATTTCATTACATTATGAAAATCCAATTGTGCCCCTGTGCTAAACCACTTATTCATGTTAAAGGTATATACCATATTCTTGCTATTAGTCGTTTTAGGTCTTCCTGTGATGGTGACTTTTGCAGTGTTGCGACCTTCCGGGTGTTTATTCAGTGTCACAACTCCTTTGCTATCAATAGATAACCACTTTTGGTCAACCTCCCAGTTATAGTTAGATGCGGTACCTAGTGAAGGTTTGATGGCAAATTGTGCTCCAGTAAATCCGGTAGAAGGGAATTGCTTATCAACCGCATAGGCTTCCTTAGTACCTAACGGTGTAATTGATATTTTGTCGTAATTGATAATTTGGATAGACTGCTCACTACCCGTATAACCAATGGAGCTATTGAGTAATTTGATGTTAGCAATTTCTGAATCAGAATTGTTTTTGTACTCAACAGTGTATACTCCTGCCGAGTTTTCTATCATATCCTTTGATATCTGCCCATACATTATGTTTGATGTGATTTCTATTTTTGGCTTTTTCCCTGTAATCAAATGACCATTATCATCTTTAAGCGTTAGCTGTATCGTGGTAGGTTTGATATCAGTTGTGCTTGTTTCATAGGTACTCGCAGTGAGTGAGCTTTTCCCTGGGGCAAATACAGGTGCGCCAGCTTCAATAGTAACCACTTCAGGTTTACTATGTGCATTGCCTGCACCTGCTGAAATTATATACTCTCCAGGTTTTGTAAAACTGAGCGTTCCTTTATATTGGCGAGTGAAAGTGTCACTTGTTATATCCCACTTCTCTTGAATAGCTGATGATTTTTGATTTTTATTATGTATTGCAATATCGCTGTCATTAATAAATACATCATTACCGTATTTATCCTTGATTTTTAACTCAACATTATATGTTTTACCCATATTGGTATTAGTTTTATCAAGTTTTAATTCAACGGTTGCAATGTAACTGGTGTCTCTGAATGGGGTCACCATTATCTGTGCAGTATCCGAAACAGTATTCACTTTTGCTGTCAGCTTGTGTTGGGCTGTTTGAGTCAGTGATACAGTGGCATTGTATTCACCTTTCTTCAGTGTATTTTCTTGCCATGCCGTTATTAGCACTGAACTTGGTTTTTGAGTATCAGTTAAGTTGATATCGGTTTCTTTTAATCCAGTGACGCCATTGTAATATTGGTCAGTTAATGTGAATGTTAACTTGAACTCTTGCCCTGGCAGGGTAGTTAATTTCCCTGAACTATCAGCGGTTATTGAAGACTTCATACTGATCTTGGCTACATGTTTAACACCTTTCGGGCTTTCAACACTGATAGTGGCATCTGAAGAGTGTCCATTAACCTTGGCTGTTAGTGGATGTGCTTTGGCTTCAGTTAGCGCTACGCTGGATGTGTACTTACCCTCATTGCCTTCAACCCAAGCTATTGGTATTAATGTATTTAAATGTTCCAGTGTGATATCAGAAATATTAACCGCGACAACACCATTACCGAATTTATCTTTTAGGCTGAGTTGAAGCTCAACGTCAGCATTAATTGCCACTATTTTTGGTGCATTTAACTCAACTTTCGCGACATTTTTGGCACCTTCTTGCGGTTTTACATCAATTTCGATATTTTTTACCTGTTTATTTACCTCAACCGATAATGTGTGCTTTTTAACTTTCTCTAGCGTGACCTGAGCCGTATAGACACTACCGTGTGAAGATGCTTTCACCCACGCTGCTTTAGTGTTAATCGTGCTGTCGGTATTTTTGAACATAATATCTTTCGATGTGATATCTGCCACTTCATTACCATAGTTATCGAGCATGGTGAGGATTAATGAGGTGCTTTCCCCTGCATTGACTGAAGTTGCCACCGTGGTTAATTTGATCTCCTTAACATTGCTAGCCCCTTTCAACGCTTTTACCGTGACTTCCTTGGTATTGGCATCTTGTTTATTCACCGTCGCTGTTAATGTGTGTTTACCGACTTTGGTTAATGGTAAAGTGGCTTTATACACGCCCACCGATTCCATTTTCCAAGCAATATTGCTGCTATCAATAGTTTCTGCGGTATGGCTGTCTTTTAACACAATATCAGCGCCATTGACGCCAGTAACCAAATTGCCATATTGGTCTTTTAGTTCTAACGTTAAGTCAACCTTTTTACCTGCATCAAACGTATTTGCGTTTGTGGTCATTTTTGCGGATTTCACCACATCTTTCCCACTTGGATAGGTTGCTTCCACGGTTTGGATACGGCTTGAGCGGTTATTTACGGTGGCTTTAAACTGATAATTACCAACAGTGCTTAACTGCTGCTTGGTGGTATACACGCCATCTTGTGGATTAGCCCATGTAACGTTGGCTAGTTTTCCATTATTGGTGAGCTGAATAGCCCCTGTATCGATATCAATAACACCGTTATCAACACTATCCGTTAAGGCTAATGTTAATTGCACTTCTTTACCTGCCTCAATAGTACCTTCATCGGTTTCAAGAGTGGTTTTATGCACCTTATTTACCCCTTTGGCAGGAGCAACGGTTAGCTCAAGCTTATCGCTGAGTAGTTTATCTACTACGACTTGAATAGACTGCTTATGTAGCTTATTCATGGTGAGTTCTTGAGTATATAGCCCGCCGCGGAGTTCTCTCCATGTTGAGGCTGAATGTAAGTTAGTTAATAATTTTAATGAGTTTGCCGCACCAGTCAGTTTGTTATCGAACTTATCTTTTAGTCCGACAGTTAAGGTCACTTTATCGCCTGAGTTGGCACTGTTAGTGGGGGTATTACTGGTGATAGAAATAGTCTCTAGCGAGCCTCGTAAACGGTCTTTATCATAAGAAGTGATTGGGATTTCTATCGGCGGATTGACGACCCATTCGGTACTTTCTGACTGGCCGTTGACTTCCACTGCTATTTTATAGCGGCTAGCTTTAGCGGTGGGAAGTTGGGCGATATATTTATTTAACACATTTTTTTCCATAAAGAGGATGTCTTGTTTTTGCCCATCAATGGTCACAGTAATATCGCTACTGGAGACATTTTTAACCGGGTTGCCATATGCATCAGTTAAATCAATAGATAGCGGTGATGATTGTCCTGCATCACTGTTGGCTATTGGTGAAATGGCGATGGTCTTCACTGCATCTTTACCTGTTGGTGAATTGACCGTGATAGTTGCTGTATCTGTAAATTGATCAATACCAGCCATCAGAGTATGCGTCTTAACGTCACTGAGCATGATGCGAGTTGTGTAGATCCCTAATCCATGGTTATCTTCATTCCAGATCACGTTAACTGGCTTCTTGTTATCAGTCAGTGTGATTGTATTATTGTTGATATGAATAACCGGGTTGTTATCCATATCAGTTGCTTTCAAGGACAAAGAGACTTCATCACCCGCAGTGATCATATTTGATGTCGCTGATAGCGTTATATTGCGAACTCGGTTTGAGTCAGTGGAAGGCTTCGCTTCAATTAATATATTTTTACTATGTTGTAAATTAACTTTAGCTCTCAGTGAATGAATACCTGCCATTGATAGGGTAATGGGTGCGGTATAGACCCCGTTACCTTTTGAAACCCAAACTAAGCCTGCAAGATCTTTCTTAGTATGCGCATCATTTATGGTGATATCTTTAGCGGCGATCCCTTCAACGCCATTATCCCATTGGTCTGCTAATATCAGTGTCAACTCTGTTTTACTACCTACAGTCAGTTGGTTTGTATTGGCCTTGAGCTCAACCGTTTTTACCTGTGTTGGGTCTGTTAGTGCGCTGACATCAATCGTCAGTGGGGCGTTGGTTTGGTGATTAACTCGGCTTACAAAGGTGTTTTTCCCTTGTTTATGCAGAGGGAGTGTCGTTGTGTAAATACCTGCGCCTTTCTCTAACCAGACCAACTTAGGAACAAGCGTATGATTATGCTCTAATTGAATGTCGTTGGTTTGTACCTTTTCAACACCATTGCCATGGCTATCAGCCAATGTCAGTTGTAATTCGACGGTGTCACCTACCTTAAACGTCAGATTGGCCGCCTTTAATGCCACATGATTTACGACAGATTTACCCAGTGGCGCTTCAACATCAATAACCTGTGATTGGCTTATACCATTGGCTGTGACTTTTAAGGTGTCAGTGCCTAGCTTGCTTAATAATAAGTCAGCGGTATAAGTACCATCCGCATTGTCTTTCCATATGACAGAGCCTGATTGTTGGTGAGTGATAGCGAGACTGTTGACACCCGTCAGCGAATTACCAAAGCTATCTTCTAACATTACAGTTAATGCTAGCAAGGTACCGGCTGGTTGGGTGCCAGACGGTGCGGTATTAAATTGCACTTTAGCAACAACCCCGCGTTGGCCCTTAATTCCATTTCCTTGATGGTTAGTGGCAACGATGGTGTTTGGAACCGCCACCGTCAATGTTTTAGCAACTGAATTGATATTATTAGCTGTAACAATAATGTCATAGGAGCCGCTTTGTTTCGCCGGTAGCGTGAGAATATAGTTACCATTATTGAGTGGCGCTACAGGGATCGTCGATGAATGCTTATTATCGACTTTAACTGTGACCTCTTTGATACCTGTGACGGAGTGATTATTTACATCTGTCAGTGCAACAATTAATGTGCTGTCCATTCCCGCGATTTGTGTAGGGAGAGATAAGATATCAACATTCTTGACTGTATTGACCTCGTCACTCTTTATTACTTCAATATCGACAGCTTGGCTGCTAATTCCATTAACGGTGGAACGTAATGCGTCTTTGCCCAGTGTTTTTAAGGTTAAATCAGTGGTATAGGTGCCATTATGGTGATCAACCCAAGTCACTTTACCGGTTTGGTTGTGCGCTAATGTGATGTTTTTAACATCAATACCGCTAAGCGCATTATCAAACGCATCTTTTAAGGTTAGTGTGAGTTTTACGGTATCACCGGATTTAAAGTTTGGTGCGTTTGTCGCAGCGAGCGCAACGGTATTCACTACACCGGCTTGGCCTTGAACACCTGAACCATCGGTTTTTGTTGTTTGAATCGTTTTGGCGGCAGTAACTTGCCAAGTTTGTTGAGTTTCCTGTTTATTGGCGGTCACTTTAACCAGATAATTCCCTGTTTTTTGTGCAGGTAAAGTGGCGATATAAGTGCCTTTATCCGTTTTCGATTCAACAAATGTTAAGTTAAGTGGCTTATCATTGAGCGTAATTTTAATGTCATCCGCAATGAGTGTCACACCATGATGATTGCCATCAACCGCTTGTACGCTAATGGTTTGCTCTGAGCCGGTTGCCGATGGGGCGATAGCGGCAATAACCAGTTGATTAACTTGCTTGATATCGGTGGAATTTGTCACGGTGATGTTTGCTGGTGAACTATCGATGCCGTTAACGGTGGCGACTAATGCATCATTTCCCAATACCTTTAATGGCAGGGTCGCGGTGTATTGGCCATTGTTATGGTCAGTCCAAACGACATGACCTGCCTGCTTGTGCTTCAGCGCAATGTGGTTGCTGGAGACGCCTTTTAATGGGTTATTAAAGCCATCTTTTAGCTCGACAGTGAGCTGTAAATGATCACCAGATACTGAACTTGTTGATGCGGTTTTCAGTTCAACATGACTAACGACGCCGCGCTGGTCTTTCTTGCCACTTCCATTTGAGGTCGCAGCGACTGTATCAGGTTCTGTCACTGTGAGTGTTTTTGCCGTGGATGGTTTATTATTGGCAGTGATAACGACACTATAAACCCCACTTTGTTGTCCCGGTAATTTCCCTGTATAGGTGCCATCTGTTTGTTGAGTGACGGCAATATTTAGTGGTTGTTGTTTCGCAATATTCACAGTGACCTCAGTGATCCCCATGACTGTGAGGCTGTTTATATCGGTCAAGGATACTGCAAAGTGGCTTTCGGCACCGGCTTGCGGACTGGCGATATTAACAATATCAACCTGATGGGTGCGGTTGCTTCCAATTGCATTTTCAACGTTGATGTCAACTGGCGTACTTTTTATCTGGTTAACCATCGCCACTAAGCGCTCTTTACCCAGTGTCTTTAACGGTAAATCAGCGGTGTAGGTGCCATTATGGTGATCAACCCAAGTCACTTTACCGGTTTGGTTATGCGCTAATGTGATGTTTTTAACATCAATGTCGCTAAGCGCATTATCAAACGCATCTTTTAAGGTTAGCGTGAGTTTTACGGTATCACCGGATTTAAAGTTTGGTGCGTTTGTCGCAGCGAGCGCAACGGTATTCACCACACCGGCTTGGCCTTGAACACCTGAGCCATCAGTTTTTGTTGCTTGAATCGTTTTGGCGGCAGTAACCTGCCAAGTTTGTTGCGTTTCCTTCTTATTGGCACTGGCCTTGACGGTATAGTTACCGGTTTTTTGGGCTGGTAGGGTTGCAGTGTAAGTGCCCTTAATGGTTTTCGATTCAACAAATGTTAAATTAAGTGGCTTGTCATTGAGGGTAACGTTGATGTTATTCTCAATTTGAGTCACACCATGGTTATTGGCATCAACGGCTTGTACGGTGATTTGCTGTTCTGTTCCCGCTGCAGATGGTGCAATCGTCGCGACGATTAGCTTACTCACCTGTTTAATATCAGCAGTATTTTCCACGGTAATATTTGCTACCGAACTATTGATACCGTTAACGGTGGCGGTTAATACATCGCTTCCCAGTACCTTTAATGGCAAGGTCGCGGTGTATTGGCCGTTGTTATGGTCGGTCCAAACCACATGACTTGCTTGCTTGTGCGTTAGTGCAATGTGGTTGCTGGAGACGCCTTTTAATGGGTTATTAAAGCTATCTTTTAGCTCGACAGTGAGCTGTAAATGATGGCCAGATACCGAACTTACTGATGCGCTTTTCAGTTCAACATGGCTAACGACGCCACGCTGGTCTTTTTTGCCACTTCCATCTGAGGTCGCAGTGACTGTATCAGGTTTTGTCACGGCGAATGTTTTTTTAGCCGAATTTTGTTGATTGGCGCTAATAACCACGTCATAAGAGCCACTTTGTTGCCCAGATAATTTCCCTATGTAGCGGCCATCTGCTTGTTGAGTGACATTAATGCTTTCTGGTTTTTGCTTACCGATGGTGACCTCAACACTTTGGACACCGTCGATTAAGTTACCTTGAGCATCGGCCAATACCACCGTGAAGGTGCTTTCTGCACCAGCGGCTGCGTTGGTAATATCATTAATATCGATTTTATGAATCGCGTTATTGCCTAACTGTGGTTTGACATCAATAACAATGGTTGGGCTTTGTATGTTATTTACGGTGATAAATAAGTGATCTTGCCCTAATTGCGTTAAAACTAAGTTAGCCGTATAGCTTCCATCTTTTTGTGCTATCCAAGTGGCTTTACCCGCTTGTTTATGGGTGAGTGATTGCGCTAAATCAACGCCAGTTAATGGGTTACCAAAGGCATCTTCTAATATCGCGGTTAGCTTTAACGCACCGCCAGATTTTAGGTTATTATTTGGGGAAATGGCGAGTGTTGTACGGTTAACGACACCGCGATAATGTGGTTTACCACCATGATTGATAGCAATGGGGGAAGGAGCGCTAACGGTTAAGGTTGATTCTGTGGATTTAACACCACCAACAGTGGCAATAATTTTATGAACGCCTGATTTTTGGCCAGAAAGCGTGCCAGTATAGGTTCCTTTGCTATTGGTTGTTTCCGTGATTTTAAACAATTCTTCAGTGCCATCAATAGAGATGACCGCGTTACTATCTATCCCTGTAATGGGTTGATCATTGGTATCAGTGATTGATAGTGTGATGGAACTCGTTTCACCTGCAGCGGGTTTAGCGATATCTTTGATTTTAACTTGCTTGATTTGCGAGGTTCCAATAGCACTTCCCACGTTAATATTCAGTGGGGAAGTGGTTATTTTGTTCACTTTCACGGTTAAAGTATCTTGGCCAATTTTGGTGAGAGGCAAAAGAGCCGTGTAGTCGCCGTTGCGGAGGTCTATCCAAGTCACAGAGCGATTGCTAGGTTGTCGATGATTTAACTGAATACTCGCGCCACTGAGCCCTTCAAGGGGGTTACCAAATGCATCTTTAAGTGTCACGGTTAATTGTAATGACTGCCCTGATTTTAGGTCGTTAACCGCTGATGAAGCCAATGTAACGGTTTTAATGACGCCACGCTGATTTCCTATACCACTTCCATTTTTGTCTTTCACGGTTATGGTTGCAGGGGTTTTAACTGTCCAAATTTTTGATGCAGTTTTATTATTCGCCGTCACTTTAACGGTATATTTACCCGTATTTTGTACAGGTAACGTTCCTGTATAAATACCTGCTTGAGTGAGTGACTCTGTTAAAACAATCGATGTTGACTGGCCGTCGATATTTGCTGTTATCATGCTGCTAATCATGGTGACGGGGTGCTGATATTTATCAGTGACTTTTACGGTGATAATTTGGTTTTCACCTGTATCACTCGGGATGATTGTTTCAAGTTCGACGTTAGCAACTCGATTGATATCCGTCGTATTACTCACTGTAATAGGGAATTGTTGTGATTTATGACCATTAATAGATGCCGCGATATTATTGGAGCCAGTTTGTGTTAACAGCAACGAAGTCGTGTAAGCGCCATTACCTTTATCTAACCATTTCAGCGAGCTTGCCTTGTATCCATCCAAAATGATATTACTGGCGTCGAGAGCCGTTAACGGATTATTAAATGCATCGAAGATGGTGACAGTGATATCCAGTTTGTCACCTGATTGCAGACGTGAGATATCACCTGTTGTCATGGTTAGGTTATTGATAACGCCTCGTTCACCATGAGCACCTGTTCCGCTTGAGTTTTTCGCGCTAATTGGGGTTGGTTTTTTCACCGCTAAAGTATCTTTAACTGAGCTTTGGCCATTTACCGTGGCTATAATGTTATGATCACCTGCTTGCTGTGCGGGTAGCGTGACCTCATAAATGCCCGGTTTCCCTTCCTTTGCTGGCAAGGTGTGTGGGGTGCCATCAATCTCAATAACCATTTCCTGTTCACCGACCACTGGATTGCCATTTTTATCGGTTAATTGAACAGTTAGAGTGCCATTTGAACCTGCATCTGCTTTTTCTATTTTGGTGATTTCAACTTTACTGACGTTATTTTGACCCGACGCGTGACTAACTTGGAGCGGTGTTACAGCGGTTTTATGATTGCTGATAGAAGCAATTAAGTTTTTATCGCCAACTTCAGTCAGTGTGAGAGTCGCCGTATAAGAGCCATCGCCATTATCCGTCCAGACTGGCTTGCCGTTAAATCCGTCAAGGGTAATTGTATTTAGCTCAATTAAACCGTTATTAAAAGCGTCGGTGATGGTCACGGTGATTTCAAGTTGATCGCCAGACTGTAAGTTACTGGTATTGCCTGTCGTCATAGCAATACTATTGACCACGCCTTTTTCTCCCGGTTTACCATTGCTATTTGGTTTAATTGGAGTTGGTTTTGCGACCACTAAGGTTGTGTCAGTTGAGTGTTGGGCATTCACACTCGCGCTAATGTTGTGATTGCCCGCTTGCAGTGCGGGTAGGCTAACCTCATAAATCCCGGGTTTACCTTCTTTTGCAGGACGTTTATAGGCTTGTCCATCAATATGAATGGTAATTTCTTTTTCACCGACAACCGAGTTGCCATATTTATCGGTTAATTCGATAGTTACAATACTATTTGTACCAGCCGCCGGTTTTTCTGTTTTGGTGATTTTTACCTTATCGACATGGGAAGCGCCTACGGCATGATTGACCTGAACTTCTGTATTTGGGCTATGGGCACCATTGACGGAGGCAGTTAAATTATTGCTACCAACGTCGGTTAAGGTCAAGGTAGTGGTATAAGAGCCATCACCATTATCTACCCAGCTTAAGGTATTTCCTTTGTGTTTACCGATATCGATGTTATCAGTATTTAAGCCAGCTAAGCCGTTACCAAAGGCATCAGTTACCGCAACCGTGATTTCAAGAGGATTACCGGATTCAAAACGGTGAGTGTGATCAAGTGTGATTGCGACTTTGTCGATAACGCCTTTCTCACCTTGTTGGCCTGTACCATTCGAATTATTCGGGCTAATTGGGGTCGGTTTTTGCACTTCTAAAGTATCTTTAGGGGAGCTTTGGCCATTTATCACGGCAGTAATTTGATGATTACCTGCTTGCAGTGCTGGCAGCGTGACCTCATAGATACCGGGTTTCCCTTCTTTCGCGGGGAGAGTATGTGGTTTGCCATCAATATTCACGGTCATTTCAGTTTCACCGACTACTGAGTTACCGTTGTTATCGGTTAATTGAACGGTTAGTGTGCTGGTTGAACCTGCGGCGGGTTTTTCTGTTTGAATAATTTCAACTTTACTGACTTTGTCTTTTCCTTTGGCATTGCTAACTTGGACTTGTTTTTGCGGGCTCTTAGTACCATTGATGGAAACGGTAAGGTCATTATTGCCGATGTCGGTTAGTGGCAAGGTGGTGGTGTAAGAGCCATCACCGTTGTCAACCCATACCAATGTATCGCCTTTGTGTTTACCAACATTGATATTATTGGTGTCTAAGCCTGACAAGCCGTTGTTAAATGCATCAGTAATGGAAACGACGACCTCAAGTTTATCGCCAGATTGCAGATGGCTAGTATCGCCTGTCGTGATAACGATATTATCGATAACACCTAGTTCGCCTTTTTGCCCTGCACCGCTTGGGTCTTTAGGTTTAACAGGCCGTGATTTATCAACAATAAGTGGCTCTTTTGGTGATCCTTCCCCATTAACGATAACAGAAACAATGTGGTTGCCTGCGAGTTGACCCTGAATAATGACGTCATAAATACCTGGAGATGTTTCTGTCACTGGCAAAGTATGTGCTTGGCCATCAATATTGACAGTCACTTCTGTTTCACCAACAACGGGGTTGCTATGTTTATCGGTTAACTCGAGGGTTATAGTGCTATCTACACCTGCTGCTGGTTTTTCTACTTTAATGATTTTGACTTTATCAACATGAATAGTCCCAGTGGCATTAGCGACCTGAATATCCGTTTTCAAGCTAGTGGTGCCATTAATAGAAGCGGTTAAATCATTGGTTCCGATCTCCGTTAATGGCAAAGTGGTGGTGTAAGACCCGTCGCCATTATCCGTCCATATCAGCGTATCGCCTTTATGTTGACCTATATCGATGTCATTGGTGTTTAAACCCGTAAGTCCATTATTAAATCCATCAGTAATGGTTACAGTGACGTCAAGAGTATCTCCCGATTGTAAACCGTGGGTTCGGTTTGGAGTGACGACGATATTTTCAATAACGCCTTTTTCCCCTTTTTGGCCTGTGCCGCTTGAGTTGTTTGGGGAGATTGGTTTTGGCTGCTCAACAATTAACGTTTCTGGAGAGGAGGTTTGCCCATCAATGGTGACGGTGATACTTGGCGTACCAGTATGTTGTCCCGGTAATTTTCCGGTGTAGATACCACTACCAGGACGGTTTTCCGTGATAGTAATTGGTGTTGGTTTGCCATCGATGTTCACGATGACAGAACCATCAGCTCCAGAAATAGGGTTGTTGTTTGTATCAGTCAGTGAAATGGTAATCGTGCTGTCTGTGCCAGCAGCGGCTTGTGCAAGGTCGACAATCGTGACATGGGCTAATTGACCAAATACAAAATGGGTTTCTACCGTGACGCTTTGTTCATTCAGTGTTGCCGTTATTTTGGCAGGCCCTGCGACTTGGCTTTTTACCTCGACTTCAGTGTTACCCTGTTCATCGGTTGGGCTTAGCTGCTTGGCTGTGGCATTTCTTGCCTCAAGTTGCAGTACAGCGTCTTTAATGGGGTGTGCATTATCATCAGTAACATGGAATTGAATTTTGTTATTGGATGTCCCATCGGCTATCGCATTATCATTGAGGATATTAAAATGCTTAATATGCGCTTGATGCGTATCGGCAATAAAGAAAAAGGTGGTTTCAATGGGAACGCCGCCATTTGGCACTACCTGAATTCGGTGTTCACCCGTAGTCAAAGTGGTGAATTGAATCGAAGCTTCCCCTTTGATATTGGTGGCAATTTTATATTTTTGTTTATCAGTTGATTTTGCCGCCTGCATTTTTTTGAATAAATTGCTAAACGCCATTCTTGAAGAGGTGGCTTTTTGTGTGACGAATTTAAGTCCTGCCGGGAGAATAAATGTCACTGTTGAGTCTGGCGCGATATTATTTAAACTATCTCTGGCCGTAATCGTTAATTTATTAATATCTTGGCCGTTAGCAACCGCATTTCCTTGTTTGATAACCTCATTTGGGTTAATTGATAATACGCCGGAGTTTGTAACTTCAACCAAAGTTGTGGCCTGTGGTGAAATATTTCCTTTGCTGTCAGAGGCTGTTACCGTGAATCGGTAAAGGTTGATTTTCTTCCTTTCTTGTTCGGTCATTGCCACTTTATAAGACGGCAATTTGACTCTTGTAGACGCTCCGTCGAGGATTATTTCGCCCCCAGCGGCTAAAAATTCAGGTGCTTGTACGGCTAATTGATCTAACGGATATTTGGTATTGAGGGTATTAATTAAAGGTAATAATTCCCCTGTCTTCCCTTGGATTATTGAGGGTAATGATAGGGTTATCAGGGTGTTCTTTTGGTATTCTAGTACGATATTGTTATTACGATTCACAAAATCATAGCGACTGCCCATTAAACGACGAGCATCACCCACTTTACTTGGGTCAAGCTGTTCTGCGAGGCTCTTACCCAGTGCCCAAGTGAACTGGACTTTGGCATTAGTTTCACTTAATCCACCACTGATTTTTTGTTCTGCGCTTAAAGTTACCAGTGAGAATGGAGTCCAGTTTATACCAACTGTTGTGGCAAGAGGGTCTTTCTGGCGCTTATCTTTGCCAAATAGGGCGACATCGTCGCCAAAATACTGCTCAAATTTAAGGCTTCCGCCAATATTTGGGTAAGAAGGCAACCAGCCCTCAGCGTGTAAATCCCATCCATTAGCCGGGCGGGCATTGTAGTCATTCTTTAATTCAGGAGCGCTACGCCATGCTGATGTACGTAAATAGGTATTGGCACTCAGTTTTAAGAAATCTTGAGCGTACTCTGCCCCGAAACCTAGGCGAGAGTGGTAGCGAGATAAGTCATGATCAAAAAAGGCATTGACGCCCATCATACTCTCTGGGGTAAAGCGACGAACCCCAATACCATTATTGGTTTGTAATCGGCCATCAGTACGGTGAATGTTATGTTGGGTAAACAATAATAAATCTGTACTGTCATACCAAGGAATTAACCAATCTAATTGGGTATTTTTAATGGTTAATTTTTTATCTACGTCAACACTGAATTTGGCATTACCGGTTTTGGATAACCAACGATTTATCTCATCTGTTGCCGCATTTGTGGCTTTACTGCGAGCGAAGTCTTGTGCCATATCAGCAAGATCTGCCGCTTTTTTCTTACCAGAGATAAAACGCGCAGCACTTTGGCTATATTCAGCAACCAGCTTCTCTGTTTTATCATCATCGGTTAGAACGGGGTCACTTCCCAGAGTAGGTAGGTCATCAGGTGTGAGCATTTTTGCATAGCTTGGTATAACCGGCATGATGGCCGAAGACCATATTGCAGTAAAGAGCACAAAACCATTTGAGATTTTATGTCTCATGGTTGGCTTTGTGGTTGACGTAGCGGGGTTCATTCAATTTATTCCTAGTTTCAATATTAACTGGGTTATTGTTGAATGCTTATATAGGTAAGAGCTTGTGAATTAGTTTGACTTAAACAGAAGCGGAATTTACAAGGTGGAATAACACGGAATGGGCAGCTTTTATTAATAATGCTAAAAAATAGTCTCTTCGCCTATATTAAAGTATTTCTATCGATTGGGAATAAACCTTACTTGAATGAAAACAAGCCACTAGCTTATAAAACATGCGATATTGGATTGGTAAGGAGAGTAAATTTAGTCGCGATTCAATAAAGTCATAAGCTAGGTTAGTTGAATTTAAAAAGCCCCATCAGGGGCAATTTTGATACTGAAAAAACAACTAAATTAAGTCTATTTTACAGCGAACAGCGTTATCCCATTTTTTGAAATAGCTGCTTTAGCAAACCTAACGGTGTGCGTGGATGGCTGTTTTGTTCACTTACTGGCGATTTGAAAAGAGTTCCTGTGCTTGGCTGAATATTTATCGCAGATGCATTCCTTAGAAAATTAACTTGTATTGTTCGGCTATCGCCATTTAAGGTAGCAATGATATCCATGGAGCCTTCGGCTAAACTGCTGATTTCTAATTCTGTATTTCCATATTCATCAGTCAATTTAGTTGGTGAGATAACGCCATTTGGTGCTTCAAAATGAACCTGTGCCCCAGCGATGCTTTGTCGGCTATTATTCACAATATGCAGTTTAATTTTGTTTTTACTGATCCCATCAGCGACTGCATTGTCTTGGATGATATCAATGCTACCAATGAATGACTGGCTAATATCGGGTTTAAAGTTAAACATTTCATTTATTTCTATGCCATGTTCCGTATTTGCTTTTATGGCATAACTTCCTGATATAAAAGAGGTGAATTGAATAGAGGCTTCACCTTTACTATTGGCAACGATGCTATAGGGTTGTTCAGAAACTGATTTTGTCGCTTGGGCTTTCCACATAAAATGATTAAGTAATGAATAATACCCCATGTTTTTTTGATCAATAGATTTAAGGCTTGCAGGCAGTGTGAAGCTGACTTTTGCATTGGGGACTGGGTGACCAAGAGCATCTTTAATTACTACGGCGAATGTATTTGCGTCTTTACCGTTAGCGACGGCATTATTTCTTTTTACGGTATTTTTATGGGTGATGGTGAGAGCACCGGTATTGGTAACTTCAATTAACGTTTCCGCTTGTGGAGAAACATTTCCATTGGTGTCATAAGCCGTTACGGTTAAACGATAAAGGTTGAGTTGTTGGTTTTTAAAAGCATTGCTGGCAATTTTATAAGATGGCAGTTTTACTGAGCTTTCTATGCCATTAAGGTGAATTTCTCCCCCAGCGGCTATCAATTCAGGGGCTTCTATCACTATTTTTTCTAGCGGGTATTTCGTGGTTAAATTGCGGATAATAGAGAGTTCTTCTCCTGTCATACCCTGAATAACTTTCGGTAATGAGAGTGAAATTAACGTTTTCTTTCGGTACTCCAACACAATATTGTTATTACGGTTAACAAAATCATAGCGGTTACTGGAAATATGACGAGTAGCTTCTATCGCGGAAGCATCAAGATGTTGTGCTAAGCTTCTTCCTAACAACCAATTGAAGGCAATTTTTGCACTTGTTTCATTTGTTCCTCTATTACCTATTTTATGTTCTGTATTTAGCGCAAGGAGAGGGAATGGGGACCAATTGATGCCTACAGTAGCCGCTATTGGGTTTTTCTGACGCTCATCTTTACCAAATAAAGCCACGTCATCACCATAATATTGTTCCAGTTTTAGGTTCGCACCTAAATTGGCATACGTAGGGAGCCAACCTTCAACTTGAATGTCCCAACCGTTTGCTGGTCGTGCGTTATAATCATAGGCTAATTCGGACGCACTACGCCAAGCCGATAGCCCTAAATAGCTATTCGCACTCATTCGAACGTAATCTTGAGCATACTCGACTCCAAGCCCTAAGCGCGAATGGTAATGGGATAAATCATGATCAAAGAAAGCATTCACCCCGATCATGCTATTTTGTTGGAAATGACGTAAACCAATACCGTTATTGGTCTGTAACCGGCCATCAGTACGGTGAATACTGTGCTGAGAAAATAACAACAAATCGTGTTGATCATACCAAGGTACTAGCCAATCTAATTGAGAAGCCTTAATTGACAATTTTTTATCGAGATTAATATTGAGCCTGGCATTACCGGCTTTGGATAACCAATGTGTTATTTCATCTGTAGCGATGTTAGCCGCTTTATGGCGAGCGTAATCTTGTGCCATATCGGCAAGATTTTGGGTGTTTTTTTCTTCAGAAGCAAAGTTTGCGGCATTTTGCCCATATTCCGCTAAAAAACGTTCAGTACTATCTTCAAGTTGGGCTTCGGGTTGGGGTCCTTCAAATTGAATAGCATTACTACCGAGTGTAGGTAAATCGTCTAAATGGGCGATTTGGGCATAGCTTGGCACCATTGGCACAATAGCCGTAGACCAAATTGCCGTTGAGAATAGCAAGCAGTTCGGTAATTTAGGTTTCAATTTTGACGAAGGGGGATTCATCGAGCATATTCCTGATATCAATATTAACATGGCTATTTTCAGGCTAGACAGTGCTCAGTGCTTGTGAATTGATTGGATGAATACGGAAACACGATTTGTATATTGGAAATATTTGGAATAACTGGCTTTGGTTGATAATCAAAAAATACAGAATATTATACAGATTAAAATAAATGATTTTTTATTGGAAAAAATCTTACCATAATAAAAACAACAAATTAGATGAGGAAGTTATGGAGTTAACATTTTTAGGAACCAGTGCTGGGGTGCCGACAAAAGAGCGCAATGTCACCAGTATGATATTAAATTTGGTCGGTATTCGTAAAAGCTATTGGTTATTTGATTGTGGCGAAGGGACACAGCATCGCATTTTAAATAGCCCATTTAAAACGCCAAAAATTGAGAAAATATTTATTACCCATTTACATGGCGACCATATTTTTGGTCTACCCGGCTTGTTATGTAGCCGTTCAATGGGGGGAGCGACAGACCCGCTGACGGTTTATGGTCCAAAAGGGTTAAAGCAATATATTGAAACGGTATTAGCGGTGAGTATGTCTTATATGACATACCCGTTGGAAATCGTTGAAATTGAAGCTGGGCAGTTATTTGATGATGGGGAGTTAATTGTAACGGCTTATGCCCTTGACCACCGTGTTGAGTGCTATGGCTATCGTATTGAGGAGTACCCGAAGAGTGGTGCATTAGATGCAGTCAAATTAGCCAATGACAATATTCCTCGAGGCCCTTGGATGCAAGCGCTTAAAGCGGGAGAAACGATAATTCTTGATGACGGGCGAGTCGTTAATGGCGCTGATTACCTCGGTGAGCCCGTACCCGGTAAAGTCGTTGCGATTTTTGGAGACACTCAACCGACAGAGCAAGCGCTGGCGCTCGCGAAAAATGCCGATGTAATGATCCATGAAACGACACTAGAGGCTGAATTCGCCGAAAAAGCCAATGAGCGTGGGCACTCGACGACAGTACAAGCGGCGGAGCTAGCACGTGAAGCGGGAGTAAAACGTTTTATTGCCACTCATTTGAGTGGCCGCTATACGAGTGAGGATATTCCAAGGTTATTGGCACAGTGCCAGTCAGTATTCCCTCAAACGGAAATCGCAGAAGATTATTTGACGGTGAAGATCTAATGTTGGCGGGCAATAGGTTGCCCGCTAAATCTATTGATGGTTTTAATAAATCACTTTCACAAAGCCATTACGGCAATATGTTTCATATTCATCAGAAAGCTGCCGGTTTGTGACAATCACATCAAATTGTGATAATTCCCCCATATTGGCGGTAGCGACTTCATCAAACAGGTTATAGGGCGCTAATAAAATCTTACGGATGGATTTCTCCATAGCTTTTTTCTTCATGGGTAAATCATCGAGATTATAGCAAGTTACACCAAAATTCCCATGTACACCGGCCGCTGAAATAAAGGCTTTTTTGGGGTTGATTGAATCCAGTAATGAAGGGAGAGATGGGTTGTAAAAAGAGTCACTTTTAGGACGATATTCCCCACCACACAGTAGCGCGGTGGCATTTTTTTTCTGGCTAAGGGCGAGAAAAACGTTATGTGAGTAACAAATACCGGTGAAATTAATCTCTTCGGGGATGAGTGAAATTAAGGTTGCCATTTCAATGCCATTATCAAAGAAGATCACGTCATCTTCAGTCACCATGCTCGCTGCAAGGTTAGGAATATATAATTCTTCAGTTTGATCTGGGGTAAAAACATCCGCTTGTGGCTCATTTGACACTAAATTGACAGGTTGGGTAACAGAAACAATATAGCCGCCGAGGAGCGACATAGGGATAGGGCCTTCGGTATCAGCGCTGAGGTCTCGTCGAATAGTCATTTCTGAGACTTCGAGTATTCTAGCGGCTTCTTTTAAATGAATGCGTCCTGAGCGTTTTAAACATTCACTTAAACGGCGAAGGCGTTCTTTTTGTTTAGTTTCTATCACCCTACAATCCTTTTATGATATACAAAATTGGCGCGGTTAAACCGCGCCCCATCACTTAGTAGTCACTCGGCTTGGTTGCCGTTCCTGTGACAATTGCAACACTCGCACTTGCACCTACACGGTTTGCGCCGGCTTCAATCATTTTAATTGCAGTTTCACGGTCACGCACACCACCGGAGGCTTTGACACCGACTTCATCGCCAACGACTTTACGCATCAGAGCGACATGGTGTTCTGTTGCACCCATTGTACTGAAACCTGTTGAAGTTTTCACAAAACCGACTTTAATTGTGCGGCAAATTTCACAAACTTGGGTAATTTCTTCATCAGTTAACAGGCAATTTTCTAAAATAACTTTTAATGTTGCTTTACCGCAGGCGGCAAATACGGCTTCGATATCACGACGAACAAAGTCTAAGTCGCCACTTTTGAGCATGCCAATGTTGATAACCATATCGACTTCATCAGCACCACGGCGCACAGCTTCTGCGGCTTCAAATGCTTTGGCTTCAGTTAATCCTGCACCGAGTGGAAAGCCTACCACACAGCAAACCTTAACGTCGCTGTTTTTTAAAAGTTCGCTGGCTAAAGGAACATAACCTGTGTTCACACAGACAGATGCAAAATGGTGTTCTGCAGCTTCTGTACACAGTTTAGTAATATCGCTGACAGTCGCATTCGCAGCAAGTAAAGTGTGATCAATATATTTTGCTAAGTCTTGCATTTTCAACTTTCCTATATAAATGTGGGATAGACAACAAAGAATGAGGAAATGTGGTAGATATAACACTTGATCATTCGTTATTCGAGATCCTAATCACAAATGATATTTTTGCAACATGATAATGTTACTATCATATCATTATGTGATTTATTTAACACGAGGGACATTATGGATATAGCAGTTATTGGTTCAAACATGGTTGATTTGATCACTTACATCGATCAAATGCCAAAAGAAGGCGAAACGTTAGAAGCGCCAGCTTTCAAAATTGGTTGCGGTGGTAAAGGTGCGAACCAAGCGGTTGCTGCTGCTAAGTTAAATTCAAAAGTGATCATGCTAACCAAAGTCGGTGATGATATTTTTGCAGATAATACGATCCGCAATCTAGAGTCTTATGGCATTAACACCCGTTATGTGGAAAAAGTACCTTGTACCTCAAGTGGTGTTGCGCCAATTTTTGTTAATCAAAATTCATCAAACAGTATTTTGATCGTCAAAGGGGCGAATAAGTTTTTATCCCCAGAAGATATCGATCGCGCAGCGGAAGATCTGAAAAAATGTAAATTGATCGTTCTGCAATTAGAAGTCCAACTTGAAACAGTTTATCACGCGATTTCATTCGGTAATAAACATGGGATCCCTGTGTTGCTTAACCCAGCGCCTGCACAACGTACGCTCGATCTGGATTTTGCCTGCCGATGTGATTTCTTTGTCCCTAATGAAACTGAACTAGAAATTTTAACCAATATGCCAGTCGACACGATGGATAACATTCGTCGCGCTGCGCAGTCTTTACTGGATAAAGGGTTAAAAAACGTCATCGTGACATTAGGGGACAAAGGGGCGTTATGGATGACTCGCGACAGCGAGTTACATATACCCGCAATTAAAGTGAATGCGATTGACACCAGTGGTGCAGGGGATGCTTTTATCGGCTGTTTCTCTCATTACTATGTCCATACGGGGAATATTGAAGAAGCACTGAAAAAAGCAGTGATGTTTTCGGCTTTCAGTGTGACAGGGAAAGGAACTCAATCTTCTTATCCAAGTGTTGAGCAATTTAATGAATTTGTACAAATCAACACAGCTAATGAATAGCTAGATAATAATAGTCCAACGTAGCTACATACCCTTTGAATAATTAAGTGGTCATCAGAGCCACATAGCCACTCATCGGGTATAAATTATAAAAATATAAGGGTTACTATGAACATTAAGAACATCACTCAGTTACCGGATGGCTACCTGAGTAAGACTCCTCTATTCCAATTTATCCTACTATCGTGCCTGTTCCCATTGTGGGGATGCGCAGCAGCATTAAATGATATTTTAATCACACAGTTTAAAAGTGTCTTTGAACTCAGTAACTTCGCCTCTGCTTTAGTACAAAGCGCATTCTATGGTGGTTATTTCTTAATCGCTATTCCAGCGTCGTTAGTGATCAAAAAAACCAGTTATAAATATGCCATTATGGTAGGGCTGATCCTATACATCGCGGGCTGCAGCATGTTCTTCCCTGCGTCTCATATGGCGACTTACACCATGTTCTTGGCCGCGATTTTCGCCATTGCGATTGGTTTAAGCTTCCTTGAAACCGCAGCGAATACATACAGCTCAATGATAGGACCTAAACAATACGCTACATTGCGTTTAAATATTAGCCAAACTTTCTACCCAATTGGCGCAGCAGGCGGGATCTTACTGGGTAAATATCTGGTATTTTCCGAAGGAGAGAGTTTACAAAACCAAATGGCGGGAATGAATGCGGAACAAATCCATGAATTCCGGTTAGCCATGTTGGAGAATACCCTCGAACCTTACCGTTACATGATTATGGTATTGGTTGTGGTAATGATTTTATTCCTTATTACCAAGTTTCCTAAATGTAAAGTGGCAGAAACGCAAGATCATAAGCGTCCTACTGCATTAGAAACCTTAAGATATTTAGCGAAAAATAGCCGCTTTAGAAAAGGAATTATTGCCCAGTTCTTATATGTCGGAATGCAAGTGGCAGTGTGGTCATTTACTATTCGCCTAGCGCTAGAAATGGGGGATATTAACGAACGTGATGCCTCAAACTTTATGGTGTATAGCTTTGCCTGTTTCTTTATTGGTAAGTTTATCGCCAATATTTTAATGACTCGCTTTAATGCAGAGAAAGTCCTAATTATCTACTCGGTGATTGGTGCGCTGTTCCTGATTTATGTTGCATTTATTCCGAGTTTCACTGCAGTGTATGCAGCGGTCATGGTGAGTATTCTATTTGGACCTTGCTGGGCAACAATCTACGCAGGTACTTTGGATACTGTTGATAATGAGCATACCGAAATGGCCGGAGCGGTCATTGTAATGGCGATTGTCGGTGCTGCGGTTGTTCCTGCAGTTCAAGGCTATGTCGCAGATATGCTGCACTCATTACAGCTTTCATTCCTCGTTTCTATGCTGTGCTTCGTGTATGTCGGTTTTTACTTCGTTGGTGAACGCCGCTTTAAAGCCAAACAAGCTGCAAAATAGTGCTCAAATTGGGTAGTGTGAGCTACCCATTTCCATTTATCTCATTAAACCGTGAGTATGAAAATGAATACATTGATACCTCTTCACAAAAGCTTATTTACGGAAAACCCGACGCTTATTCTAAAAAATAACCAGTTTACGGCCACTGCATTTCGTTACCAAACTGGCGTGGAAGGGCTACGAATTGAAAATCAGCAAGGGTATTTAACGATTTTACCTTTTTTAGGACAAATGATTTGGGATGCACAATTTTGTGGCCAAAATCTGAAAATGGAAAATATGTTTTCAGCGCCAAAACGTGTTCCAACGGTCGTTGAAACCTACGGTTGCTTTGCATTCCATTCAGGTTTAATCAGCAATGGTTGCCCTTCACCAGAAGATTCACATCCATTACATGGGGAAATGCCTTGCGCAGCAATGGATAGCGCTTGGCTTGAACTGACTGGCGAAAGTTTAAGAGTTGTTGGCGAATATGAGTATGTGATGGGTTTTGGTCATCATTATCGTGCGACACCGTCAGTGCAATTAAACTCAGACAGTGCTTTATTTGATATTCATATGTCAGTCACCAATTTAGCATCGGTTCCTATGCCTCTCCAATATATGTGCCATATGAATTATGCTTACGTGGAGAATGCAACACTGACGCAAAATATCCCTGAAAATGCGATTAAATTGCGTGAATCAATACCGGGGCATGTTCAGCCAACTGAAAAATGGCTCGAATTTAATGAAGCGCTGAAATCCGGTAAAGTCACATTAAATCAGCTTAATCAGCCACAAATGTGTGACCCTGAAATTGTATTTTTTATGGATGACCTTAGCCAATATACCGCAATGCCTGAGTTTAGGATGACTTCGTCTACAGGATATACGTTTGTCACTCGTTTCAAATCTAATGAGCTAAATTATGCGACCCGTTGGATTTTGTATAATGGTGACCAAAAAGTTGGCGCATTTGTTCTCCCCGCAACGTGTCGTCCAGAAGGTTTCCTTGCGGCAAAAAATAGCCAAACACTGATTTGGTTGGAGGCGGGGCAAACCCGTGAATTTACTGTCACTACCGGTGTTGAAAAGTAGTTTTTATCTCAAAAAGGCAGCGTTGCTGCCTTTTACTCATATTGCTGACATTCTTCTTCCAAATCAGCAAGAAGCGCCGCAGCATCATAAATCAGTGTTTTTTTCCCATCAGATTGCATCATCAAAGCAACCTTAATATTTGCTTCATGCATATCAGGCAAAATTTCTGTCATCAGGTGTTCAAGGGTAAATAGCATTGGCGTAAAATTTGCCCATTTATCCGTTAAACACAACTCAACATACGCTTTGGCAGGCCATAGGGGTAGAAAAAGACATTTTTCATCATTCCATGCGGTAACAATATTTTGCCCATCTCCAAGGCCCCATACCTGCTCCCAATCAGCGATTTTACCGACAAAATAGGTATACTGCTGGTATGGCCTAAGCGCATGGACATTTTTTATTTCTTTGTCATTTGGGGAAAACTGGTTGTTATTCATTATTGGATATTTTAAAAAGTAACTGATAATTATTAGGAAAATTATCTTTATAATTGTTATCTTAATGGCAAAGTAACGAAAAACAATACACAGTAAAACAAATAAAAATAAGATCTATCAGGTAAATTTTAGGGCGGTTAGAAATGATAGAAGCATTACTTGAGAAATATGCCATTGGCATGACCTTAATTGCGACTTTTCTCGCAATCTATTTAGTTTTTGAGATTGTACATAAACGGCGTAAGCATAAACATAAGCGCAAAAGTATTTTGATCCATGTGGTTCAAACCCTAGTGCTGTGTGGCGTAGTTATCGTTATTGCTCAGTATGTCGATATGGCTGCCTCTGATTTTGATTTAACTTTTATTTCAACCTCTTTAGTTAATTTTATCACTATTACATTGATTGCATTGATTTTAATGCGAAAACTGTTTCAATTAGCGAACCGACTAGAAAAAGCTCAGATTAAAAAAGGCAGTGACCCCACTTCGGCTCGTATTATCGCCCGTGTATTTAAAACCGCAATATTTGTCATTATGGTACTGCTGTTTGGTGAGCATTTTGGGATGAGCCTGTCTGGTTTGATGGCGTTTGGTGGAATTGGCGGTATTGCTATCGGTATGGCAGGTAAAGACATCCTAAGTAACTTTTTCTCAGGGATAATGCTCTATTTTGACCGCCCCTTTAATATTGGCGATTGGGTCAGTTCACCGGATAGAAATATCGAAGGCACGGTGGTTGAAATTGGTTGGCGGATCACCAAAATTATTACGTTTGACCACCGCCCGCTATACATTCCTAACTCGGTTTTTTCTTCTATTAGTGTAGAAAACCCAGGGCGCATGACTAACCGACGCATCAAAACTGAAATTGGTTTACGTTACGAAGATTCAGATAAAATTGGAGCGATTGTCGACGATATCCGTACGATGTTACAGCAAGATGCCAATATCGATACCAGCCAAACTCTATTAGTGTATTTCGATGCTTTTGCTGACTCTTCGTTAAATATTATGGTGTATTGCTTTACCAAAACAACAGTTTGGGCTGAATGGTTAGCCGCGCAGCAAGCGGTGTATTTGAAGATCATTGAGATAGTTAAACGCCACGATGCGGACTTCGCATTCCCATCACAAACGTTGTATGTGGAAAAAAACAACTAACGTCCCATTACAGATAAATTGGCCGATTAATTGGTGGTGATCACCGGGTTAATTGGTTAATTTATCTTTTTATTATCTTTATGATGGCCTGAAGTGTGGGGAAGTAGGTTGTGATGAGATAGAATTTTTATGCTATTAACCAGTGGCTTATAAAATATATTCGACTTTCCAAATCTTGCCCTCTTTTCTTACCATGCTAATCATTTCAATTCCCTGATCTATCAAGTATATTGTCCGCCTCTTTTCCTCAGCTAACTAAGAGCCAGACTGCTATGAACAAAATCAATGTGGCATGTAGCCAGGGGGTCGCAATCTATTTCACTAATCAATTTCAGTGGGTAGATATTCGCGATGCACAGTTAAACAATATTGCCGCTGTCGTGCTATCTGAACAAGATGCCAACCAAGGGCTGTGGGAAAGAGTCGTTGAGAGCCAGCTGAGTATTCCGCTGTTTATCATCAGTGATAAACAGCTGCCAACCGATGGAAACTTACCACCTTATTTAACGGCGTTATTACCGCCAGCTCCAGCTGCCCGTGAAGAAAATAGCCGTCAATTGCTCGATGCGGCGGATCAGTACCTTGAGCAGTTATTACCGCCATTTTTTGCTCGAATGATGGATTATGCTGCGGGCCATAATGTGACTTTCGCCTGTCCGGGGCACCAGGGCGGCCAATTTTTCCGTCGCCACCCTACAGGGGAACAATTTTATCAGTTTTATGGTGAAAACCTGTTTCGTACCGATTTATGCAATGCCGATGTGGCAATGGGCGATTTATTGATCCACGAAGGTGCCGCGAAAGAGGCACAAAAATTCGCCGCGAAAGTGTTCAATGCGGACAAAACTTATTTTGTGTTAAATGGTACCTCATCATCTAATAAAGTGGTACTAAATGCGCTATTAACACCGGGCGATTTAGTTTTATTCGATCGCAACAATCATAAATCAAACCACCATGGGGCGTTAATACAGGCGGGGGCAACACCTGTCTACCTAGAGACGGCACGTAATCCTTTTGGTTTTATTGGTGGTATTGATGCGCACTGCTTTGTCGAAAGTTATCTACGTGAACTTATTCAAGAAGTGATGCCTGAAAAAGCTCAAGCTAAACGACCATTTCGCTTAGCCGTGATCCAACTTGGAACTTATGACGGTACGGTGTATAACGCAAGGCAAGTCGTTGATAAAATAGGTCATTTATGTGACTACATTCTATTTGATTCTGCGTGGGTGGGGTATGAACAATTTATTCCAATGATGCGTCAGTGCTCGCCATTGCTACTTGAATTAAATGAAAACGACCCAGGTATTATGGTCACTCAGTCAGTTCATAAACAGCTGGCCGGGTTTTCTCAAGCGTCACAAATTCATAAAAAAGATAATCATATCAAGGGACAAGAGCGTTTTGTATCACACAAAAAACTCAACAATGCTTTTATGATGCACGCCTCTACTAGCCCATTTTATCCCTTGTTTGCCTCTTTGGATGTGAATGCACGTATTCACCAAGGTGATGCAGGTAAAATGATGTGGATGGACTGCGTGAAAGTGGGGATTGAGGTAAGAAAATCGATATTTCAGCACTGCCGTTATTTTAAACCCTTTGTTCCTGAAATGGTGGATGGCAAGGCATGGCATGAATACCCAACGGAGCAAATCGCTGCGCAGCAGCGCTTTTTTAATTTCATACCACAAGAACGTTGGCATGCGTTTGATGGCTATGCACAGGACCAATACTTTGTTGACCCCTGCAAATTGATGCTAACGACCCCGGGTATTGATGTCGAAAGTGGCGAATATGAAACTTTTGGCGTTCCTGCGACGATTTTGGCGCATTTTTTACGTGAACACGGAGTGATCCCTGAAAAGTGTGACTTAAATTCAATTTTGTTTTTGTTAACTCCCGCAGAAACCCGTGAAAAACTGGAGCTGTTAGTCTCTCATTTAGTCCGTTTCGAACAGTTACTGGATGAAGACGCACTATTGGAAGAGGTTTTGCCATCGGTTTATCAGCGTTATCAAGCACATTACCAAGGCTACACATTGCGTCGCCTGTGCCAAGAAATGCATCAGCTCAGCGTTAATGACAATATTAAACAGCTGCAAAAAGAGATGTTCCGTAAAAATCACTTCCCTGAAGTAAAAATGGCGCCTCAGCAAGCACACTTAGAATTTATTCGTGGTAATTGTGAATTATTGCCGTTAGATGAATTAGAAGGGCGTATTGCCGTTGAAGGTGCGCTACCGTATCCACCGGGTGTGCTGTGTATGGTGCCAGGGGAAGTGTGGTCTGGCCCAGTATTGCGCTATTTCAAAGCACTAGAAACAGGGATTAATGCATTACCGGGCTTTGCACCTGAGCTACAAGGTGTTTATATTTCGAAAAATGAAGGTGAGAAAAAACGTGTCTATGCGCATGTTTTGAAATAAATTTCCAAGTATTCAGATATTAAGCATAGATTTTGCCTTGCTAGCTCGTTAAATTGGGGTCAGTGCCATTTCTGACTCCAATTTTAAGAAGGTAAGGTATGAGCAAAAAAATAATCCTCGATTGTGATCCCGGCCATGACGATGCTATCGCGTTATTACTGGCCTATGGTAACCCTGACATTGAATTATTGGCGGTAACAACCGTTGCCGGCAATCAAACCCTTGAAAAAGTCACTCATAATGCATTGGCTATCGCTGAAATGGCGAAGATCACCGGTGTTCCATTTGCCGCGGGTTCGGTTCGCCCCTTAGTTCGGGAAATTGAAGTCGCACCTGATATTCATGGGGAATCAGGTCTCGATGGGCCTGTATTACCAACGCCCACATTGACGCTTGATGAACGGCATGCGGTTTCGCTGATTATCGAAACGATTATGTCTCACCCTCCTAAAACAGTGACTTTAGTTCCTACTGGTGCATTAACCAATATTGCGCTTGCGGCTCGTCTTGAACCGCGCATTGTCGAGCGAGTTAAAGAGGTGGTGCTGATGGGCGGGGGCTACCATGTTGGGAATTGGAGTGCGGTAGCTGAGTTTAATATTAAAATTGACCCAGAAGCGGCTCATATTGTTTTCAATGAAAAGTGGCCACTAACCATGGTGGGGTTAGATCTTACCCATCAAGCGCTAGCAACCCCTGATGTTGTGAAAGAAATTGCTGCGATTGGCAGTGATTGTTCGCAATTTGTCATCGAATTATTGGATTTCTTTGGGAAAATGTACAAGCAAGCTCAAGGCTTTGATGCTCCGCCAGTGCACGACCCTTGTGCGGTTGCCTATGTCATTGATCCGACAGTAATGACTACGCAAAAAGTGCCTGTGAATATTGAGCTGACAGGAACGCACACGCTAGGCATGACAGTGGCTGATTTCCGTCATCCAGCGCCTGAAAATTGCCATACTCAAGTCGCGGTTAAGTTAGACCATCATAAATTTTGGCAGTTGATTATCAATGCATTAAAAAATATTGGGTAATAAATGGATAATGAAATAGAACAGATGCCTTATGAGGCATTAATTGAACGCAGTATGAATGCGTTACAGGCCAAAAACCAATTTCATTGTGATACATGGAAATTAGATGAAGCCGATTGGTCCGTGAACCAAGACGAAGGAACCATTATTTTTCATGCGCCTGACAATATAATGGCAACAGCGCCAGTTCAAATTGTTGGTACTTATGACCAAAGCCAAGGCAGTTGGATGTGGAGCTGGGCAAACAGTTCTATCGACAGCGCTTTAACCCAAGATGCAATTGCGGTGAAAGCTTATGGCGAGCGGAAAGACAACGCATTATTAACCGCCCGAATTAGTCACATTGAAGAATATGACGCATGGCAATTAACGGCATTGGCTTGCGAACTCAATAGCCAGCAAGGGGTATATCGTGGGATTGCGGGGCATACTTTGATATTTATGACATTTGGTGAGGTGTCTCTCCAACAAATTTAGGTTGTATTGGTGCTTTATCTCTGGTCGATAAGGCATTTTAGCGCCTTTATTCTATAACCTGCCCGTTATACTCAGTTTTTTCAATGAGGAGTTTGCTATCAGCCGCGACGCCAGAATTAGCTGAGCAAATTATTGAACTGATGAATAGTTGAAGATGAGAGCGTGAAGATAAGCCTCTTCACGCGATTTAGTTGGTATAAATTAGCTAAAATCAAAATGCAAACGTAGTTTTTTGCAATGTAAACAACGAAATAAATAACCTTGAGCAGCGCTATCTTGATGGAGAATATTCGCGAGCTCTGAAATTGAAAAACCATAATCAGCGATATCATTTTCAAGGGAAACAAATTCATCGAGTTTATCTTTGATGTCATCCCAGTAAACATAGCCTATGAATTCACAAGGCTCTTGGCAGTGTGCGAGCCAAATTTCTTGTTGCCACCCTTGATAGCCCGGTGTTCGTTTAATTAGTTCATCAAACATTTCAGTAGGATAGGGGGTTAGGGTATGTGAAAACTCGCCGTCCTCGTCATATTCGCAATCAATACCTTCAACACTGGCAGGGTCTTGAAACTCACCATCAAATTTTGCACTGGCAGAACCATCGGCAATACACCAAGGACACAAAGCATCAATGTCCTCAATAGAATAAAACGGGCTTTCATAATAAATATCAGTAGGTTGCTTACAACAATCACAGGTTACTGTTTTATCCGTCAGAAAAGCTTCAGTTTCAATAGGATCCGGGTGGTACCTAAATGTAGGGAGTGTTCGGTTATTGAGTGGCATATACAGTTCCTATTAAAGGTTGCGCGAGAAGTAAACCAACTTTGGGAAAGCATACCACAAGGCTGCTTGATTATATCTTTCGGTTTTATTCCATGGTGAGTTTCAGATAAAGTAAGTTGTTCAGTTAATTTGAATGAATTGAGCGATATTATTAGCTTTAACCTAAATAACATTGTCGATATGATACCTTCATCGCAGACAACAAGGGTTGTCTCATCGAATAAAAAGTGAAGGAATTAGATTATGAACATGTTAAAAACTTTGATGGCAGCTTCTGTATTATCTTTCGTCGCATTTGGTGCGTCAGCAGCAACAATCACTGCAACAGGTGATACGCTGGCTTCAACAGAAGCAAAAATTGCAGCTAAAGCTAAAGCCGCCGGTGCGGATAGCTATACAATTACCAGTGCTCGTATGGGAAATTTTGTCACAATGAGCGCAGAAACTAAATAACGAATTGTGTGAATTCATCTTGTTGAAATATTTTTGATGAAAAGTGGTTTTTTAGGTGCGATAAGCAGACTAAATACCACTTTTGTTTTATCTGAACCCACATAGAGTACTTTTCTAACTATTGAGGAGTCGTTGATATGAGTTTCAAATATAACCGCCTAGATAAAGATAATGCCGCTGTATTACTTGTTGACCATCAAACGGGTTTATTATCACTGGTTCGCGACCAAGACCCCGATAAATTCAAGAATAGCGTGTTAGCGTTAGCGGATCTTGCCAAGTATTTTAACTTGCCGACTATTTTGACGACATCTTTTGAAGATGGTCCTAATGGCCCGTTAGTGCCCGAGTTAAAAGAAACTTTTCCTGATGCCCCTTTCATTGCCCGCCCAGGCCAAATCAATGCATGGGATAACGAAGAGTTCGTCAAAGCTGTCAAAGCGACAGGTAAAAAACAGTTGATTATTGCCGGTGTTGTGACAGAAGTGTGTGTAGCATTCCCTGCATTATCAGCCTTAGAAGAAGGCTATGAAGTTTTTGTTATTACTGATGCTTCAGGTACATTTAACCCAATCACACGTGATGCCGCGTGGGATAGAATGTCAAAAGCAGGGGCCCAATTGATGAGCTGGTTTGGTGCCGCTTGTGAATTACACCGTGATTGGCGCAATGATGTGGAAGGGTTAGGTACGTTGTTCTCAAACCATATCCCTGATTATCGTAACTTAATGACCAGCTATGCACTGCTTTCTGCGAAAAAATAGTGTGTGACTGAATATTAAAATGACATAATTGGTTTGGAAATCCTCGATATGACATTGCTCATATCGGGGGTTATTTCGTTAAATTAGCTGAGTTCAGCCGCTCGTTTTCGTCATCATCGCACTTAGTTCGCTCTATGCTATAATAGCCTGCTGTTTTTGCTTGGCTCCTTACTTTTTGGGGCTATCCATTTGATTTCAATACACAAGACCACCATGCATCAAAATACCTCAAAACAAGGCTACACCAACCTAAACCGATTTTCCGTTGCGCCGATGCTCGATTGGACAGATCGCCATTGCCGTTATTTTCATCGTTTATTAAGCAAAAACACCTTGCTGTATACTGAAATGGTCACAACAGGGGCGATTATTTTCGGGAAAGGGGACTATCTTGCCTTTAGTGAGGAAGAACATCCGGTAGCGCTACAGCTCGGTGGTAGCGACCCAGCCGCATTGGCACAATGTGCCAAGCTGGCGCAAGAACGTGGTTATGATGAAATTAATTTAAATGTCGGATGCCCATCAGATCGCGTACAAAATGGGCGTTTTGGTGCCTGTTTAATGGGTGATGCCCAATTGGTTGCTGATTGCGTGAAAGCCATGCAAGACGTGGTTTCTATCCCGGTGACCGTAAAAACCCGTATTGGTATTGATGAGCAAGACAGCTACGCGTTTTTATGTGATTTTATTGAAACCGTTTCTGATAAAGGCGGTTGTGAGATGTTTATTATCCATGCGCGTAAAGCATGGCTATCCGGCCTTAGCCCAAAAGAAAATCGCGAAATCCCACCATTAGATTACCCGCGAGTTTATCAATTAAAACGTGATTTCCCACATCTGACGATGGCCATTAATGGCGGTATTAAAACATTAGAAGAAGCCAAACAGCATCTTCAACATTTAGATGGTGTGATGGTGGGGCGTGAAGCTTATCAAAACCCGTCTATTTTAACAGCGGTTGATAACCAATTGTTTGGTGAGCACTTTCCTATCACCAATGGTGTTGATGCAGTTAGGGCGATGTACCCTTATATAGAAAATGAATTAACAAAGGGCGCCTATTTAGGTCATATGACGCGGCATATGTTAGGGATTTTCCAAGGTATTCCTGGTGCGCGCCAATGGCGTCGGCATTTAAGTGAAAATGCGCATAAAAAAGGGGCGGATCTAGCCGTTGTTGAGCAAGCTCTGGAGTTTGTCACTCGCGGTGAATAGCTACATATGGGAAAAAAAGCGCCAATTGGCGCTTTTCTCTAGGTGAAACTTGTTTATGGGATCAGTAAACTCGAACCTTGGGTTTTTCTCGATTCGATAGTGACATGCGCTTTTTGTGCATCTTTTAAAGCAAAAATTTGTGATTGTGGTACATCCACATTCACTTTACCGCTTAAAATCATATCAAATAAGGCATTACTAGCTTGGTCTAGCTCAGCACGGTTAGTCACATAAACGCCTAACGATGGGCGAGTAACGTATAACCCGCCTTTTTGGTTTAAGATCCCCAAATTCACGCCAGTGACAGGGCCTGAGGCGTTACCAAAGCTAACCATCAAGCCACGGCGTTTGAGTGAGTCTAATGAGGCAAGCCATGTGGATTGACCAACAGAGTCATACGCTACATTCACTTTTTCGCCATTCGTGATTTCTTTCACGCGAGCTGCAATGTCTTCTGTTTGGTAATTGATGACTTCCCATGCCCCAGCATCTTTGGCTCTTAACGCTTTATCTGCAGAACCCACTGTGCCTATCATCTTAGCGCCTAGTGCATTTGCCCACTGGCAAGCTATCAGCCCAACACCGCCTGCAGCGGCATGGAACAGAAAGACTTCGTCACGTTTCAGTTGATATGTCTGATGGAATAAATAATAAACCGTCATACCTTTTAATGAGCTGGCTGCGGCTTGTTCAAACGTAATACCATCTGGGAGGTGAGCGACCGCATTTTCAGGAACATTGTGGACTTCGCTATAAGCACCTAGTGGGCCTTGCGCATAAACGACACGGTCACCGGGCTTGAAACCTGTGACATGAGCACCGGTTTTTACAACAACACCCGCTGCTTCTGTACCAAGACCACAAGGCAGATTAGCGACAGGGTATAAACCACTGCGGACATAGGTGTCGATAAAGTTAATCCCGATAGCACGGTTTTCAATTTGAATTTCGTTATCTGCTGGATTTGCTGGGGAGTAATCTACCAAGTTAAGGACGTCAGCGCCGCCATGTTGCGCGAACTCAATACGTTTTGCCATGACAATCTCCAATAAGAACCATTCATTTTAATTACAATAACAATCGTTTTATCATAACGCCATGTTTCAATCAGAAGAATTATAGGTTTGTGCTTTCAGTGATGTATTTTATCTTGTGATGACTTTGCGTAAAGATGCAAAGAAAACCACAAAAAAATAAGATTGGCGTATACTAAGCGCAGATCGTTAATTATAGACTTGGATATTAATGTATGGCTAAAAAACCCTCATCAAATTTCAAAACGGATGCCCCACGAGACCACCAAATGGAAGGGTTAAAACTTCCACCTCATTCTCTCGAAGCGGAGCAGTCTGTTTTAGGGGGGTTAATGTTAGATAACGAGCGTTGGGATACCGTTTCTGAACGTGTGACTCATGCTGATTTCTTTAGCCGACCCCACCGCACTATTTTCTCGCAAATGCAATTTTTGCTTGAGCAAGGCAAACCTATTGATCTTATTACTCTATCGGAATCACTAGAACAACAGGGTGAATTAGATAGCGTCGGTGGTTTTGCTTATTTGGCTGAGCTATCTAAAAATACGCCAAGTGCGGCGAATATTAATGCTTATGCAGACATCGTCCGTGAACGTGCGATAGTTCGCGATATGATTTCTGTTGCTAATGAAATTGCGGATGCAGGTTATGACCCACAAGGGCGAAGCAGTGAAGACCTCCTCGATTTAGCCGAAACTAAAGTTTTCCAAATTGCCGAATCAAGAGCGAATAAAGATGAAGGGCCGAAAGGCATTGAAGCCATTTTGTCGGAAACTGTTGAAAAAATTGAGCAACTTTACCAGCAGCCTCACGACGGTGTTACTGGGGTTTCAACAGGTTACCAAGACCTCGATAAAAAAACTGCAGGTTTACAAGGTTCTGATTTAATTATTGTGGCCGCTCGTCCATCGATGGGGAAAACCACTTTTGCAATGAACTTGTGCGAAAACGCGGCGATGACGGAAGAAAAACCGGTTTTAATCTTCAGTTTAGAGATGCCAGGTAACCAAATCATGATGCGTATGTTGGCATCATTATCCCGTGTTGACCAAACCCGTATTCGTACTGGGCAACTTGATGATGAGGATTGGGCACGAATTTCAAGCACGATGGGTATTTTGATGGAAAAGCGCAATATGTACATCGATGACTCTTCGGGCCTGACTCCCACAGAGGTTCGTTCACGTGCGAGGCGTATTTACCGTGAACATGGAGGTTTAAGTTTGATCATGATTGACTACCTCCAATTGATGCGAGTTCCTGCGCTTTCTGACAACCGTACGTTAGAAATTGCCGAAATTTCACGTTCACTTAAGGCGTTAGCGAAAGAATTAAATGTACCGGTGGTGGCACTGTCTCAGTTGAACCGAAGCCTTGAGCAACGTGCTGATAAACGCCCAGTTAACTCGGATTTACGTGAATCAGGGTCTATCGAGCAAGATGCGGACTTGATTATGTTTATCTACCGCGATGAAGTTTATCACGATAATAGTGAGCTCAAAGGCGTTGCTGAGATTATATTAGGTAAACAGCGTAACGGGCCAATTGGTACAGTGCGGTTGACGTTTAATGGGCAGTGGTCGCGCTTCGATAATTATGCGGGGCCGGCTTATAACGACGAGGACTAAATACTCCTCATAAATAC
>NZ_JAMPNU010000007.1:0-57869 GCF_028479505.1 Providencia sp. PROV205
TCGTCATATTTCGCGCTGTCGCGGTGTTGGCTTCATTCCTTAATCCTAGTCACATACTTTTGTATGCTCCTAGGATTATCTCAATCGCCGCCTAGCGACAACGCAAACTATTTAGAGTATTGGAACTAGCGTATTAAAATTAAATGATCCATAAAAATAATATCGAATGGAAATTGATATTTTTTAGCGTATAACAAATAGAGAACATATTGGGCTGCCAAAGGGCAGCTTAATTTTTAGCGGGTTTAGAGAAAAAGAACGAGGAAACAATGAAAGCGGCAACCGCATTGATAAACCGCCGCGCTCTGCGACACAACTTGCAACGGGTGAAAGAAATTGCACCAAATAGCCAAATGATTGCAGTTGTCAAAGCAAACGCTTATGGTCATGGGTTAGTAGGGGTTGGTCAGGCAGTAGAAGAGCTGGTGGATGGCTTTGGGGTGGCAAGGCTCAACGAGGCGCTATTGCTGCGGCAACATGGTGTGGTAAAACCGATTGTGTTACTGGAAGGTTTTTTTGAGCAGTCTGACTTGTTGTTGATGGCAGAAAACCAGATTGATACCGTGATCCACTGTATTGAACAACTTGAAATGCTAGAAGCCACCAAATTGCCTTATCCTCTTAAAGTTTGGATGAAATTAGATACAGGCATGCACCGCCTAGGTGTCCTCCCTAAAGATGCTGAAGGCTTTTATCAACGTTTACAACGCTGCCAACAAGTTCAGCTTCCTATCAACATTGTTAGTCATTTTTGCCAAGCGGATACCCCCCATTTACCGACAACTGAAAAACAAATTGCCTGCTTTAAACAGTTTATTGCTGATAAAGAGGGGGAAAAATCCATTGCGGCCTCCGCGGGGATTTTACTTTGGCCAGAAGCTCATTATGACTGGGTACGTCCAGGGATCATGATGTATGGCGCTTCGCCACAAGAGGGGAAAAGTGCACAAGACTTCGGTTTACTTCCCGCGATGACACTAAAATCAACATTAATTGCGGTTAGGAAACATGCGGCAGGGCAATGTGTAGGTTACGGTGAAACATGGTGCAGTGATAAAGAGACTCTACTTGGTGTTGTTGCAATCGGCTATGGTGATGGTTATCCACGTAACGTACCTTCAGGTACACCTGTGTTAATTAATGGACGAAAAGTGCCTATTGTTGGGCGAATTTCCATGGATATGACCGTGGTGGATTTAGGGTTAAATGCCAATGATAAAGTGGGTGATGACGTAATTTTGTGGGGAAATCAACTACCGGTTGAAGAAATTGCCACACAAACGGGTATTATCAACTATGAGTTGCTGACAAAGTTAACCTCTAGAGTTGCAATGGAATATGTAGACGAATAGCCAGCAAAGGGTTATTTTCAGATAACAACGTAAAAATGGCGCTAAATAGGGCAAATCATCGCTTGGTTTATTTAGCGTAAAATAATGATTAGGAGATGTCCTGTGTTCGAACATGTTGATGCTTATCCGGGCGACCCAATTCTGTCGTTAATGGATGAATTTAATAAAGACACTCGTGAAAATAAAATTAATTTGAGTATCGGTCTTTACTATGATGGTGAAGGGAAAACCCCTGAACTGGCGACAGTCGGTACGGCAAAAGCAGCGTTAAATAAACTGCCAGCAAGCGCATCACTGTATTTGCCTATGGAAGGTTTGAAAGATTACCGTACTGAATTGCAAAAATTAGTATTTGGTGAGGATTGCCCATTAATTGCACAAGAGCGTATTGCTACTGTGCAAACCATTGGTGGTTCTGGTGCATTGAAAATTGGTGCAGATTTTTTACATCAATATTATCCAGATTCCGAAGTGTGGTGCAGTGACCCAACTTGGGAAAACCATGCTTCTATTTTTTCAGGTGCGGGTACAAAAGTGCATTATTACCCATACTTTGATGAAAAAACTAAAGGCGTTAAATTTGATGAAATGTTAGCAACATTCAAAAAATTACCTGCTAATAGCATCATCCTAATGCACCCGTGCTGCCATAACCCAACAGGCTCCGACCTGACTCCTGCACAATGGGATGAAGTCACAAAGGTGGCATTAGAGCGTAAACTGATCCCATTTTTAGATATTGCTTATCAAGGTTTTGCAGAAGGCATTAATGAAGATGCTTACGCTATCCGAACGATGGTTAAAGCTGGCTTGCCTGTGTTCGTTAGCAATTCATTCTCTAAAATCTTTGGTATTTACGGTGAACGTGCCGGAGGGCTATCCGTTATTTGCGAAAACCCAGATGAGCGCGACCGTGTATTAGGTCAGTTAAAAGCGGGTGTTCGTCGCTTATATTCAAGCCCGCCATCGAATGGCGCAAAAATTGTTGCAGCGGTATTAACCAATAGCGCAGAAAAAGCCAAATGGTTAGCAGAAGTGGAAGAGATGCGTTTGCGCATTTTAGACATGCGTACGGTACTGGTTGATGAGCTGAAAAAAGCATTACCAAACCACAATTTCGACCACTTGTTAAAACAACGCGGTATGTTCAGTTACACTGGTTTTTCTAAAGAGCAAGTTGCTCGCCTGAAAGACGAGTTCGCGGTTTACTTGGTTGGAACTGGCCGTGTTTGTATGGCAGGCGTCAATCGCCATAATGTTAAACGCATTGTGGAAGCATTTGCTGCGGTTAGCTAATAACTCTTAGCTATCGTAATAATTATCAGGGAGCAAAATACTCCCTGATAATCTTCTTACTTATTTTTTAATGGCCTTTTTACTTAGTAGCCGCGTTCTAAAATCGTTTTTAAGAACCTTGCAGTGTGAGATTTTTTGCACTCAGCCACTTCTTCTGGCGTGCCGGCAATTAAAATTTCACCGCCACCGCTCCCTCCTTCAGGGCCTAAATCAACAATCCAGTCTGCCGTTTTAATCACATCAAGGTTGTGCTCAATCACTACAATGGTGTTTCCTTGGTCACGAAGTTGATGTAAAACGACCAAAAGTTGCTGGATATCAGCAAAGTGCAGGCCTGTTGTCGGTTCATCCAATATATAGATAGTTTGCCCTGTTCCGCGTTTGGATAGCTCTTTGGCTAATTTCACACGTTGTGCTTCACCACCGGATAGCGTCGTTGCTGATTGGCCGAGACGGATATAGGATAAACCAACGTCCATCAGAGTTTGTAGCTTGCGAGCAAGGGCAGGTACGGCATCAAAGAATTCACGAGACTCTTCGATGGTCATATCCAGCACTTCATGGATATTTTTACCTTTATATTTAATTTCTAGTGTTTCGCGGTTATAGCGTTTGCCTTTACATTGGTCACAAGGGACATACACATCAGGTAAGAAGTGCATTTCAACCTTAATGACGCCATCACCTTGGCAAGCTTCGCATCGGCCGCCTTTAACGTTAAAGCTAAAGCGCCCTGGGTTATAACCACGAGTTCGAGACTCAGGCACACCGGCAAATAATTCACGAACAGGTGTAAACACACCGGTATAGGTAGCAGGGTTGGAACGTGGTGTACGGCCTATTGGGCTCTGGTCAATATCAATGACTTTGTCAAAGTGCTCTAAGCCTTCTACATCCAAATAAGGGGCAGGGGTGATGGTGGTCGCCCCATTTAATTGGCGTTGAGCAATAGGGAATAGCGTATCGTTTATTAGTGTTGATTTACCTGAGCCAGACACACCAGTGATGCAGGTAAATAACCCGACAGGGACTTTTAATGTCACATTCTTCAGGTTATTGCCCTTGGCCCCAAACACCGTCAGCATTTTATCTTTATTAATTGGAACGCGTTTTTGTGGAATGTCAATTCTGCGCTCACCGCTTAAAAATTTACCAGTGAGTGAATCTGGGTTTGCGACAATATCTTCCAGTGTTCCTTGGGCAACAATTTGCCCACCATGCACCCCAGCACCGGGTCCGATATCAATCACATGGTCTGCAGCGCGGATCGCGTCTTCGTCATGTTCAACGACGATCACAGTATTTCCTAGATCACGAAGATGGATCAATGTTTCAAGTAAGCGATCATTATCCCGTTGGTGTAAGCCAATTGAAGGTTCATCAAGAACATACATCACTCCCACTAAACCAGCACCAATTTGGCTTGCTAAACGAATGCGTTGTGCTTCACCACCAGACAAGGTGTCAGCAGAACGTGAAAGTGTCAGATAATTAAGCCCAACATTGACGAGAAATTTCAGGCGATCGCCAATTTCTTTTAAAACTTTTTCTGCGATTTGAGCGCGCTGACCTGTGAGTTTTAGGTTCTGGAAAAATTCCATTGCGTGGCCAATGCTGTAATCTGCGATTTCAGGCAATGTCGTATTTTCAACAAATACAAAGCGTGCTTCTTTACGTAAGCGAGTCCCATGGCAAGAAACACATGGACGGTTACTGATATATTTCGCTAATTCTTCACGGACAGCCGTTGATTCTGTTTCTTTATAACGACGCTCCATATTATTGAGCACGCCTTCAAAAGGGTGTCGGCGCACGGTGATGTCACCACGATCATTACGGTATTTAAACTCAATCGTTTCTTTGCCTGAGCCGTATAAAATAATTTTTTGAATGGCAGGGCTCAGAGTGTCATAAGGGGCTTCCACATCAAATTTATAATGCTCAGCTAATGACATCAGCATTTGGAAATAGTAAAAATTACGGCGATCCCAACCCCGAATTGCACCACCCGCGAGTGAGATTTCAGTATTTTGAATGACTCTTTCGGGGTCAAAAAACTGCTGAACACCTAAGCCATCACAGCTCGGACAGGCACCTGCAGGGTTGTTAAAAGAAAATAGGCGAGGTTCAAGTTCCACCATGCTGTAGCCGCAAACGGAACAGGCAAAATTGGCAGAAAAAACCAGTTCTTCTGCATTGGCGTCATCCATATCTGCAACAATTGCGGTACCGCCAGACAGGTCTAATGCAGTTTCAAAGGATTCGGCTAAACGCTGAGCAATATCATCACGAATTTTAAAACGATCGACAATCACTTCAATCGTATGTTTTTTCTGTAATTCGAGCTTTGGCGGGTCGGATAGATCGCAAACTTCTCCATCAATTCGGGCGCGGATATAACCTTGACTGGCTAAGTTATCGAGTAACTTAACGTGCTCCCCTTTACGTTCTTTAACGACAGGCGCAAGTAGCATCATTCGGCGATCGGTGGGCTGAGCCAGAACATTATCGACCATCTGGCTAACAGTTTGAGCAGCAAGTGGTATGTCGTGATCAGGGCAGCGAGGTTCACCAACACGTGCAAATAATAACCGCAGATAGTCATGAATTTCTGTGATGGTTCCGACCGTCGAACGTGGGTTATGTGAAGTGGATTTTTGTTCAATCGAAATCGCAGGGGATAACCCTTCAATATGATCGACATCCGGTTTTTCCATTAAAGAAAGAAACTGGCGAGCATAAGCAGATAAAGATTCAACATAACGGCGCTGACCCTCTGCATACAGGGTATCAAAAGCTAAAGATGATTTCCCTGAACCAGATAACCCAGTAATAACAATGAGTTTGTCGCGAGGGATGATGAGATTGATGTTTTTCAGATTATGCGTGCGTGCGCCGCGGACTTCGATATTATCCATTTACCACTTCCCGGATGATTTGATATTGAACAATCGCAAGAGACTATTATCACATATTTATGGCTGAATGGATATACAGTATTTCCTATTCGTCATATTTCAAACCGTGGCGGTGTTAGCTGCTCTCTGCGATATCTTCGCTTGCCGCCTAGCCACTGCTTGAACTATTTAGAGTAAGATTTTAATAGTGAAACAGAAAAACAGCGATCTGAATTTATCGAAAAGATAGATGCTGTGCGAATTATTTTATGTCTATACTGAAAATTGGCACGGTAGAATTTCACCAAAAGTTGGAAAGCGTTTCGCAATAACGCTCAGTAGTTTCAATTTCGTGGTGCAAAAAAGCGAGGTCGTGGTAAACTTCACGGCTAATCCAGAGATTAAAATTCAATGCATCAGGAGTAATAAATGGCCAGCAGAGGCGTAAATAAAGTAATTCTTATCGGTAACCTAGGACAAGATCCAGAAATCCGTTATATGCCTAACGGCGGAGCTGTGGCAAACCTGACTCTGGCAACTTCTGAAAGTTGGCGTGACAAGCAAACCGGTGAGATGCGTGAAAAAACCGAATGGCACCGCGTGGTTATCTTCGGCAAACTTGCTGAGGTAGCCGGTGAATACCTGAAAAAAGGTTCACAAGTCTATATCGAAGGTTCTCTGCAAACACGTAAATGGCAAGACCAAAGTGGTCAAGACCGTTATTCGACAGAAGTTGTTGTGAATATCGGTGGATCAATGCAAATGTTAGGCGGCCGTGGCGGTGATGCACCATCACAAGGTCAAGGCGGCCAAGGCGGTTGGGGCCAACCTCAGCAGCCACAAGCAGCACAGCAATTTAGTGGCGGCGGAGCCCCTGCAGCACGCTCATCAGCGCCTGCTCCACAAACCAATGAACCACCAATGGACTTCGATGACGATATTCCGTTCTAGGATTTATCTTGGAGTTATTTTTAATAAATGAAAATTAAAGTCCTTTAATTGTGAAGTGCCCATAAAGTTGGACATTTTTAGCTAAGCGGCTTGTAAGGCCTGATTTCGATATTCAACCGGAGTCAGGCTTTTTAGTTTGGAGTTGGCCCATTTGGTATTGTAATACTCTATATATTTGTCAATTTTTTCAGTTAGTTCATCGGTATTTTGAAAATTATGTCCATGGTACATTTCTGGTTTTAATAGTCCGAATATGTTTCCAGTAGTATCAAAGTGGATTTCACCAGTCACAACGTCCATCACATAATCAATGGATTGGTCAAAAACATACCTGTCAACTATTATAAGGCAGACTACCAAAGAATGTTTGGTGATCAATAAGACTGAAAGTTTTTCTTACTTGATCTCCCTTCCAGATCCTATATATTGACATTTTGGTACTTTTTCGACATTGGTGAAGAATCTCGTCATGAGTAACCCCATATTGACTATCAAAGACGTGGCCGATTACCTCAAGGTGAATGAACGAACTATATACCGTTTGGCTGCAAGTGGTGAACTACCAGGCTTTAAAGTTGGTAACTCCTGGCGATTTAAACAAAGCGAGCTGGAGCAATATATCGCCGCCCAGCACAACCGAGCAAGAGTGAGTGAAGTCATTAAATCAGCAAGCAGTAGTTCAGACGATAACTAGAAATTTGGCCCGACGGCATAACTGGAAAACATCGAAGTAATTGAAAAACGACTGTGAAAATCTGCTGATGCCCTAAAGCCCACGACTAGCTACGGCTCAAACTTATGAGTAACGAGCTAACCATGTAAATCAAGGAGTGATCATGAATCGAGCCCAAGCCCAACAATTACTAAAAGCTGCCTTAGCTAATCCTGCCGCCGAATTCCGCGATGGCCAATGGGAAGCTATTGATGCATTGGTGAATCATCGTCAAAAGCTGTTAGTGGTGCAGCGCACCGGTTGGGGTAAAAGTTCGGTTTATTTTATTAGCACCAAAATATTCCGAGATCGGGGGATGGGACCGACTATTATCGTTTCGCCTTTGTTAGCTTTGATGCGTAACCAGATCGAATCGGCGCAGCGTTTGGGTATTGTCGCCGAGACCATGAACTCAAGCAATCAAAACGATTGGCAGGCGGTGACCCAGCGGGTTCTGAATAATCAAATCGATTGTTTGTTGATTTCCCCTGAGCGCTTGGCCAACGACAACTTTATCCAAACCGTGTTACAACCCATTGCCGATCGTATCGCTCTGATGGTGATTGATGAAGCGCATTGTATTTCGGACTGGGGTCATGACTTTCGCCCCGATTACCGTCGAATAGTGAATATTCTTCGCCAGTTGCCTGCCAATACGCCGGTACTGGGGACTACAGCAACAGCTAATAACCGTGTAGTTGAGGATATTCAAACTCAGCTTGGAACTATTCAAATCCATCGAGGCCAGTTGATCCGAGAAAGCCTTGCATTGCAGACTATGATATTGCCCGACCAGGCTTCTCGATTGGCTTGGTTGGCGCAGGTGATACCTACATTACCGAACACAGGTATCGTTTACACCTTAACAGTACGGGATGCCGAACAGGTAGCTGAATGGTTAAGTGATAATGGCATAGACGCCAGAGCTTATCACGGCAGCGTTAAAGCAGATGGTTTTGAAAATAGCAACTTATATCGACAGTATCTGGAGGAACTGCTGCTCAATAACCAGTTAAAGGTGTTGGTGGCTACTACAGCCTTAGGGATGGGGTACGACAAGCCGGATCTAAGCTTTGTTATTCACTATCAAGCGCCGGGCTCTATCGTTGCCTATTATCAGCAGGTAGGGCGCGCCGGTCGTGGTATTACTTATGCTGTAGGGATGTTGATGTCGGGTGTTGAAGATCAGGATATTCATGAATTTTTCCGCGACTCGGCTTTTCCTTCAGAGGAGCATGTTAATGAGATCTTGTCAGTTCTAGAGCAGAACGATGGTGTGTCGATCCGTAGCATTGAGGAGCAAACCAACCTTCGGCATGGCCAGATTGAAAAAGTATTAAAGCTGCTGAGCGTGGAAAACCCTGCACCTGTCATTAAAGACGGAAGTCGTTGGGTTAGAACACCGGTTCGTTACCAAATGGATCATGCCCGAATTGCTCACTTAACCGGGCAGCGGGAGAACGAATGGCAAGAGGTTCAGGCATATTTGAATGATACTGGCTGCAAAATGACTTTTCTGCGCCGGGCGCTGGATGATCTCGATCCTACGCCTTGCAATAAATGTTCATCTTGCCTAGGGCAGGCCGTCATCAATACTCCGATTGATCCTGCTTTGGTGCATCGTGCAGGTACCTTCCTTAAGCACGCGGAAATGGTGATTACCCCTAAAGCACAAGTGGCGGCCAATTCCTTTCTGGATTACGATTTTCATGGTAATCTACCCCAGCAACTTCGCGCACAAGAAGGCCGTGTTTTATCCCGCTGGGGGGATGCTGGCTGGGGTAGTACGGTTGCTGACAACAAGCATGCCGGGCGTTTCAGCGATGAGTTGGTTGAAGCCATGGCGGAAATGTTTCTTCAGCGCTGGCAGCCGGATCCTGCGCCACAGTGGGTGTGCTGCGTGCCATCGCGTAATCATCCTGAACTGGTACCGGATTTTGCACGTCGTCTGGCTGCACGATTAGGTCTACCATTTGTGGATGCAGTTAGCAAAGTCAAAGACAACCAGCCGCAAAAAGGCCAGCAGAATCGTTTCCATCAATGTCGCAATCTAGATGGCGCGTTTGCTGTAACTCAGCTTTATAGGGAACAGCCAGTTTTGTTAGTTGATGACATAGTAGACTCCGGCTGGACGCTGACGGTCATTGCAGCACTCTTACAGCAAGCAGGCAGCGGAGTAGTTTATCCTGTGGCACTAGCTTCATCTTCGGTGAAAGACTCATGATTGAATCCACTCTATTGTCACCTACGGCGCAAGCGACCTTGCTGCTGACCAGTTATTTTTCGAAAACTAGTAGCGAAGCTGCCAAGCCGCTGACTAATACGGAGTGGGGACGCTTTGCCTTATGGCTAAAAGAAAAGTCCACCACTCCCGCCGACTTGTTGATGACTGACCCGAAAGCATTGCTGCATGGTTGGTACGATGCGCGTATCAGCATGGAGAGAATCATTGAATTGTTGAGTCGTGGCCATAGCCTTGCACTGGCTATGGAAAAATGGCAACGGGCTGGTCTCTGGGTTGTAACCCGCTCAGATCCAGAATATCCAAAACGCCTAAAGCAACGGTTGAAAACCGATTGTCCGCCGGTGTTATTTGGCTGCGGTAATAAATCCTTGTTAAATGCAGGTGGCTTGGCGGTTATTGGCTCGCGAAATGCCAGTGAGCCTGATCTGGCCTTTACCGAACAGATAGGAGCGAAAGCCGCAGTAGAGGGTATTGCCATTGTTTCTGGCGGTGCACGGGGGGTCGACGAAACGGTAATGCAGGGTGCCATCAAACAAGGTGGAGTGGTGATCGGCATTATGGCCGATAGCCTGCTAAAGGCATCAACCAGCAGCAAGTGGCGAAAAGGGGTAATGGATGGTCATACTGTGTTGGTATCGCCTTTCTACCCTGAGGCAGGATTCAGTGTAGGTAACGCTATGGCCCGCAATAAATATATCTATTGCCTTGCGGATAGCTCTCTGGTGATTCACTCAGGTAAAAAAGGCGGTACACTAAACGGTGCAGAAGAAAATCTGAAAAAAACATGGGTGCCTCTGTGGGTTAAACAAACGACTGATAAAGATGCCGCGAATGCCGATTTGGTTGCCAAAGGTGGTCGTTGGCTGGAGGCAGACTCTCAAGCCTTCACTATTTCCGATTTAATGAGTAATGAAGGTGGCTGTGAGAATCAGGTAGAAGGGCAGATAGGCGATTTATTTTCCATGCCTGCTCAGTCGGAATTGTTTTTTCAGCCTCAGTCTAGTCCTGAGCCACAATCTGAGCTTGAAGAAGACGTTATCGAGTCAGAGCGTGAAATAGTCGTTAGCAAAAGTCAGGCAAATATTGAGACTATTCCAGAGCAGGCAACCAAAAGCGAAGCTACGCCAGCAGGGCCTGTCGATTTTTATCAGCTGTTTGCCTCCGAGCTTCAACAATTGGCTGAAAAGCCAGTTACCCTTGATACGCTAGTTGAAAGCACTCAGCTTCATAAGTCTCAGTTAACTGAATGGCTGAAACGCGCTGTTGATGATGGCGTGGTGAAGAAGCTCAATCGCCCGGTACGTTATCAAGTTAAGAATAATAAATAGAGGGATTTATTCATGATTATGAATAAATAGACGCTAGTTCAGGAAGTCATCGCAGTATAGTGGCCTGATTTTGGCTCCACAGTTAGTTGAGCAAAAATACTAAGGTTTGATATAGAGTTGGGGGTAAGAGTGGAAAATGGATTTTTTCACTGAGATCTTACTAGAATATGATTCAATGTTTGTTAAAAACAGCCCGCTTTCGAATACTTACCTATTTGATTTTGAGGGAGCAGCCTGAGTTGAGAAAGTGCTGTTAATGAAAGTGTCAAGATTCTACCTTTACGCTTGGGACAAATACTCCCAGAGTACCGGATCAGAAAGTTGATAATATTAGGCTTAACTAAACGGTTTTTTCTCTGCTTTATGTTAATTACTGTTCTACTTTGTTTGCTTATCAGAGTATGCAAATAAAATAAATAATAAAATTAAAATCATATATCCAGAAAATTATTTTTTATTAATATGGTAAACTAAATATAAAACTAAAACCTTAAGGATTTATTAATTTTAAATTAAAAGTTTCTTAAATGAATAGAAAATAAAAAAGCCCCAGTAATTAACTTACATAGGGCTTTGTATTGGTAGTGTTATTAAAAAAGGAAATATAAATTTTATTTTCATATTAGCGTATCAAGCTACTTTAGGTTCCAGTAGTAATGGGTCATTTTGACTTTCACCGGACAGTCGGTAGATTGACGGTGATGTACCTAAATAAGCTCTAAATCGCTTTGCAAAAGATTGCTGGGAGTCAAATTGGTATTTTAATGCAATATCAATAACCTGGAGTTCAGTGGAACACAGGTCTTTAGCGGCTTCACAGATCCTCCTTCGGCGAATATATTCACCTAAAGGCATACCAACGACTTTTCTAAATACTCTTTGTAAATGCCATTTTGTATATCCTGATTTTAGTGCGATATCATCAAGTAATAGACGACTGGTTAAGTTCATTTCAATCCAAACTAATATTTCATTAACAACTGTAGATTGAAATTCTGTGTATTTCCCATTGCAGGGAACAGGGATTTCTTTATACATAATATCTTCCTATTAGTTACTTTTTAATCTTATCCCTCATTCAGTCAATAGCCAATAAATAAATAGTAAACAAAGTTGAATACAGTTTGTTAATTGGCAAAATAGACAAAATACCGATTTTTAATTAGTTTATAGCCAGTGGAGTTTATCTTAAGGAGATATATTCATCATGATATCGATTAATAATAGATAAAACTATTAGGCTCTCTGAATATAAAACCATCGTACAGTGATGTAACTTTTCATTGGCGTTTGGGGATATATTTTTTTAGCTTCCAAAAACTAATTAAAATGGTGGTGGAAATGACTACAGATAGGGCATTCATCGTCTGCCAACCGAATATAAAGAAAAGAACTCCTGCCCCTAAGCTACCTATTCCTCCGAAGAAATAGATAAGAAAGTCGGTCATTCCTTGCACTTTAGCGCGTTCATGAGCTTCATAGGTATGTGGTAATAAGTTAGTGGTGCTAATTAAAATTAAATTCCAGGCGACACCGACAAAAATACCAGCCAACAAATAATTGTAAAAATGGTTACCTAGCAGGTTCATAGTAGCTGATAAAATTAACAATATGATACCGCAGAAAATAATGCGTTTTGCCCCTAAATGATGGATTAATGTTCCAGTGAAAAATGATGGTGCAAACATACCTAATACATGGAATTGAAATACAATCGCAATAGAGGAAAAGGCGAAATCATGTTGTTTCATGGATAACGGTATTGAGGCAAAGGTGAAAACCACAATGGCATATCCAACCGCGCTAACAATGGCGATTAATTTTAAAATAGGTTGTGAATACAATGCACTGTAGTTGCGTTTGACTAACGCTTCATCCGATGGTGTTTTCTCTATTTTCTTTAATGGCACAACTAATAATAGAATAAATGCGATCACATAGATGGCGGCTAACGTGATGAATGGCCCTGCAAACGGGTGCTCTACAAAAAATCTTTGGGTAGTAATGGCTAATGTTGGGCCGATTAAGGCGGCGGCGATACCTCCGCTCATGACAAGGCCAATAGCTTTTGCTCGCAAAGAAATTGGTGCTTCTTCGATAGCAGCAAAACGGAATTGTTGTGCAGTACCAATAGCAATACCAGTGAAAAATAACCCGATGGAAAAATAAACTAAATGGCTTTCTATCACGCCCAGAATAGAAAAGCCTGCGCCGATTAACCCACCGATATTACCAATAATAAAGCCTACTCTTCTCGAGTACTTTTGCATTAAAAACGCGATCGGAATAGTTGCTAAGATTAAGCCAACGTATTGGCTTACCAGTGGAATTGTCGCATACGTTGGGTTGATAGCCAGTTTTTCGCCAATAACCACTGCTACAGAAAGGACAATAGCATTTCCTGTGATAAATAATGCAAGTGTGATGGTTAACCACCAAACGGATTTTGGCATATATCCCTCTGTTTATTAATTAAAAATCAATTAGTTAATGTTTCCATCAAGAGCGAACCCCCTTGAGTTGGAGTAAAGGATACAACTTAAAGTTAACTTTAAGTCAAGGTTTTTGCTGGGATTTTGAATGGTGATTAATTCTATATTTTTTTATTTTTCTAGATAATATCTCTACTGGAATGGGGTGTGATGAATGTCGCAATTACCATTCCTTTGGAATAAAACAAGAAAAAATGATTGTCATGCTACGAAATTTATGTTTTCTTAAGAAAAGAAACTGAAAAATAATAATCAATAAATTAGACAGACTAAACAGGAAGAACCCGTGAACATGACTATTCATCATTCCAACCTACTACTAACCGCGCCACGTGCCGCGGTGGTCGTGCGTGTGGTGGTGGTCGTGGGCTTAGCGCCGTAACGGGTACAAATCAACGTAGATTTAGAAACCCCGCCGGCGCAAACCGAGCGGGGTTTTTTATCACTTCTCGCTCGAGTCCGCAGGCTAGCAAAGGATAATTATGATGAGCGAATCGGGCACCACAACACCACATAAAACCCGCTTTACGGGTGCAGAATTAATCGTACATTTACTGGAAAAACACGGTATTACCATCGTTTCTGGCATTCCTGGGGGAGCGGCTTTGCCTTTTTATGATGCATTAGGGCAAAGCCAGAAAATCCGTCATATACTGGCTCGCCATGAGCAAGGAGCAGGTTTTATTGCTCAGGGAATTGCGCGTACCACAGGAAAAGCCGCAGTTTGTATCTCTTCAAGTGGGCCTGGGGCAACAAACTTAGTGACTGCTATTGCCGATGCAAAACTGGATTCTATCCCGCTGGTTTGTATTACGGCTCAAGTTTCTTCGTCAATGATTGGCACGGATGCTTTTCAAGAGGTTGATACCTATGGCATTTCGATTCCAGTGACGAAACATAATTATTTGGTTCGTAATATCAATGAATTGCCACAAGTGATTTGTGATGCTTTTCGTATTGCAGAGTCAGGCCGCCCTGGACCTGTTTGGATTGATATTCCAAAAGATGTTCAAACTGCCACAATTGAACTAACTGAAATACCAGAAGTATTACCGAAAGATAAAGCTCCTGCTTTTGACATGGAAAAAGTTCTGCAAGCGGCTGAAATGATTAATAACGCGAAACGTCCAGTATTGTATTTTGGTGGTGGGGTGATTAGCTCCGATTCTACAGAAACGGCAATCGCATTTGCGGAAAAAGCCTCATTACCAACAACCATGACCTTAATGGCACTTGGTACTATCCCGATGAGGCATCCGTTATATTTAGGTATGTTAGGTATGCACGCTGCGGCAAGTACTAACATGATAATGGAAGAATCGGATCTATTGATTGTTATTGGTGCACGCTTTGATGATAGGGCGATAGGCAAGGCAGAGAAATTTTGTCCTAACGCGAAAATCATCCATGTGGATATCGATAAAGCAGAAATCAGCAAAATTAAGCGCCCAGATATCGCTATTCATGCAGATGCGGGGCAAATATTGGAGCTGTTATTGCCTTTGGTTGAACGTAATGAGCGCGCTGATTGGATGGCGCAAGTAAATCAATTAAAAGAGAAATATCCACTGAATTTCAGTGATGCGGATAACCCGCTGAATCACTATGGCTTAGTTCTGTCTACAGCACGTGCGGTAGGTGAAGATGCAATTGTGACAACGGATGTTGGTCAGCATCAAATGTGGGCAGCTCAAGCTTATCCTCTGTCTCGTCCACGTCAATGGCTGACATCAGGCGGGTTAGGTACCATGGGGTTTGGTCTGCCTGCTGCGATAGGCGCGGCGTTAGCAAAACCTGAAAAAACGATAGTGTGCTTTTCTGGTGATGGCAGTCTGATGATGAATATTCAAGAACTGGCAACCGCAGCGGAACATCAGTTAAATATCAAAATCATTTTAATGAATAACCAAGCATTAGGAATGGTTCATCAACAACAAGATTTATTTTTTGAAAACCGCATATTTGCTGCAGCTTATCCGTACCAAACTGACTTTATCAAAATTGCGGCAGGGTTTGGTTTGCAAACTTGCGATTTAAATAATGAAGCAGACCCTGAAATGGCGTTAGAAGCGATAATGAATACCAAAGGTCCATGTTTGATCCATGCCTTGATTGATGTTAATCAGAAGGTATATCCAATGGTTCCACCGGGTGCAGCTAATATTGATATGATTGGAGCGTAATTATGGTATTTGAACATCATCCGATTGCTTTAGAGCTAATTGTTCGTAACCACCCAGGTGTAATGTCACATATTTGTGGTTTATTTGCCCGTAGAGCATTTAACGTTGATGGCATTCTCTGTATGCCGATTAAAGATAAAGATGAAAGCCGTATATGGCTATTAGTACAAAAAGATGAGCGCTTGTCGCAAATGATTAACCAAGTTGAAAAACTAGAAGATGTTCGAGAGGTACGCTTTAGTGATGATTTGCGTCTCTTCGAAACAATGGAAAATTATTTGCAGTAATTCTGAGATTAAGTTTTATGACCGAATAGCCCATTCAACTGTGTGGGCTATTTTTGTTTGATATTTAATCATAGTGATAAATGGGGTTTCCTAAAGCGAACGAAAATGATATAAATTCAGTTGCTGAACAATAATTTTTCGAATGTATTGTGGGTTTCTATTTGGTAAATTGAATAACAAACAGGTATGAATCTATGCAAAATAACATCTATTTATCGAACACTTATCAGTATGAAATCGAAACTTCCTTACTGGCGCAAGGGGAAGATGATGAGGGGCATTGGGTTGCTTTAAAAGATAATATTTTCCACCCACAAGGTGGTGGGCAACCCATGGACACAGCTTGGGTGAATGATATTGCTGTTCGTATTAAGAAACAATTGAGTGGCTTGATTGTGGCATACTTACCAGAACATGTCATTTTGAGCCAAGATAGCAATGTGGTTGCAAGGGTCGATAAGGAAAAACGTCAGCGTTATGCGGCGCTACATACTGCTGGTCACTTGTTGAATTGGGAATTACGTCGCTTTGGTTGGCTTGCACAAAAAGGCCATCACTTTCCTGATGAATCACGGGTGGAATTTAGCATGATGGAAGGGGATGTCACGCCTTTTGAAGAGCTAGATAGCCAATACATTGAAGATATTGTTAACCAAAGCCTTCATAGTGGGCGAGCCGTTGCAATAAAGCAAAAGGGGGATTTGCGGATCAGTTATATCGACCAAACTGAAGAAATGCCTTGTGGTGGAACACATGTTTCTTCGCTAGATAACATTCAGCATTTTTCAATTAAGTCGATGAAATTTAAAAAGGGGACGTTGCGCATTAGTTATGATGCACAACATGCCGCAATTTAAACGCTATCACTAAGGTGAGAGTAAGTCATGACGACGGTTGCTTGCAGCTCTCCCTCCATACAGAGATAACTATGTGGGAAATCACCACTGAAAGCATAAAAATCTCCCGCTTCTAAGACGATATTTTGGTCGTCATGTAGCCGTAACATGAGTGAGCCAGAATTCACCATAATGTGTTCGTGGGTTCCACTCATATGGGCGGGGCTATTAATGATAGCGCCTCTCTTCATGGTTAATTGCCAAATTTCAGAGATATTTCCCATGCTAATGCGAAACTTAAACTGTTGTGAATACTCTTTTTCATTGGGAGTGGCTTTGAGAAAATAGGGATAGGCCTCATGTTGCCGTGTAAACAGATCGCTTAGTGGAAAGCGCAGGGCAATGGCAATCGACTCTAATGTATCAATGCGTGGGTTTGAATCGCCAGATTCTAACTTGGATAAAGCCGCTTTCGAGATCCCCGATAGACGAGATAGCTCGTTTAGTGAAAGATCTCTTGCTTGCCTAAGTAAACGAATTTTCTGCCCGATTTTTAAATTAATTTTTTTATCCACAATGTGTCTTTACCTGAATTTTAATTTATTGTGCTAGTTCTGTATCACTCAGTGAAGCAAATTATACACTCTTAGTTGTATATTGTATTTAAAGTGGCTATTTTGTTTTTTGATATAGATTTGAAATTTAAAACCCTACAAAAATAAAACTATTTTCTGTATTTGAAAGAACCTATAGTGAGGACGTTAAAAAACGTCTGGAGTTAAGGTCATGCCGTTTGAATTATTATCATTAGAAATGGCGATTTGTTTCTCAACGCTACTTTTTGCTTATTTGGTTTTTGGTATGGCGGGGTTTGGTTCGGCCCTCATAGCAACCCCTGTGCTAGCCATGTATTTGCCATTAAATATGATTGTTCCAATTCTTGCGCTAATTGATCTAACCGCCGCAGTTTTGAACTTATTTAAAGATGGCAAAAATGCGGATTATCAGGAAATTAAATGGATAATTCCATTAATGATAGTAGGGAGTTTAGTTGGCGCTGCGATTTTATTAAAAACACGTCCCGATATACTCGTATTATTACTTGGGTTATTTGTTGTTGGTTATGTATTACATGCATTCTTTTCTAAAAAATCAAAATTACCCTTTTCAAAGGCATTGGTTGTCCCATTTAGTTTAGTGGGCGGTGTTTTTAGTGCTTTATTTGGTAGTGGTGGTTTTATCTATGCCATGTATTTATCGAGCCGAATTGAAGATAAACAACGTTTTCGACTCACTCAAATGACGTTAATTGGGTTTAGCACGCTAACTCGAGTGGTGATATTTTTGGTGATGGGAGTGTATCTCAATCTGGATATTTTATTGATTGCCTTAGCGTTTTCTCCTGCTATGTTAATCGGTACGTGGGTTGGGCGGCATATAACATTAAAAATTTCACGTGAAAGTTTTTTAAAATTTATTAATGTCATTATTTTATTATCAGGTATTGCTCTGCTTTATCGATATTTCTTCGTCCTTTAAGTATTTAGAATATTAAAAATAGTTTTATAAAGATAAATAGCAGAATATATAGGTCGTGTTACAATCATCGCGAACATTATTGGTTTTACTAATAATGATGTGGTTTTTTATTTCTCATAACAATCTATTTTATGGAGTTAAAGTCTGTTATTTTGTTAAAAAGAAACAGATTAATTTCAATATGAGCTCTGATAATCAGCGTTTACAACATTTTCGTCGTTCCCCATCCTTTGCTATTTTTACCATTACAATGAGTATTGCTGTCATTGGTATCGTTATTGGGCTAAGTATTCCAATGGTAGCGCTTAGGCTAAATAATTATGGTATCAATGAGTTGTATATTGGCATTATTTCAGCGGCACCTGCATTAGGCATGTTTTTAATTGCACCTGTCGTTCAACGTATTGTGCGTTGGTCAGGTAAGCGAAAAGCAATGCTATTGGCAACGATTGTTTCTGCCATTAGCTTATTACCATTATTGAGCACATTACCTCTTTGGTTATTATTTCCGTTACGGTTAGTAACAGGCTTGGCGAGCGGTGTGCTGATTTGCTTGGGTGAAACGTGGATTAACGAATTATCGCCTGAAAATAAACGGGGCCGTATTTTGGCAATTTACACCACTGTATTCACAGTAAGCCAGCTACTCGGGCCTTCCTTTATTGCTTATTATGGTGTGGAAGATAAATCCCCTTTATTGATTTGTACGTTGATCCATTTAATCTCTGTGGCACTATTTATTTTAATGGATCAAAAAGTCGGTGACCGTTTAGCCGAAAATGCCGAAAAATCTAATTTTTCAATTGTTCAATTTGTGAAAATTGCACCGGGTATTTGTGGCGGAATTTTATTTTTTGCCTTTTTTGATGGAACCATTTTATCGATATTCCCAATCTATGGCATGGGAATGGGTCATACAGAAGCGGTTGCCGCATTAATGATCAGCGCTATTCTTGCTGGGGATGCCATTATGCAACTTCCTTTCGGCTGGCTAGCAGACCATATGAATAGAGAAAAATTGTACCGAATCTGTGGCATTATCACACTTGCAGCCAGTCTATTATTGCCTTTCCTTATAACTCAACCTTATCTGATTTGGGTATTACTGTTTGTCTTAGGGGCGACAGCAGGGGCAATTTATACTATTGCGTTGGTGCAAATCGGCCAATATTTCAAAGGGAACGAGTTGATCATTGCTAATGCTGCGGCTGCCATGCTGTGGGGAATTGGTAATTTATCAGGGCCACTACTTGCGGGAATTGCGACTTCAATCTCACCTGTAGGCTTACCGGTGTTATTGGTTCTGTCTGTGACTGTATTTTTATGGTTCACACGAGAAAAATACAGTGCCCAAAAAGTTGAGCAAGTTACCCAATAAGCTCATTTGCGGTGCTCTACTCAGCCAGCGAGCACCGCAAATAAATTACTCAATAACTTTATACACAACGAGGTTTTCTCTGAATTCATCCGGCCGATGATTGTGCCAGAATAATTCCATGCCTTGCGGTGCAGGTTTAATCGTTTTTGAGAGTACAATTAGCCAGCGGCATTGTTCCGGTTTTTCAAACCGATCTTGGCGTTGGTGTAATACCCCCGCGTAGTAGTAGAGCATCGGTGCTTCAGATTCACCAATATTATCAGATGCCATACAATCATTTTCTGTAAATTGGCCAGATAAATGTTGGTTTAAATCGACAAAAACCCCTTCGAAACCTTTTGCGTAGTCTATCCACCCCAAAAATAAGGTTAAAATTACCCCCCAAACAGCACATAAGCCTAATAACCAGTTTTTCATCATATGAAAAGCAGGTGGCATGAAGTTTGGAATAATTTTATTGCGTAAAAACCATACCAATGTAATCAACAGAGCACAGATGAATACAACGGGAGAAAATGCCATTTGGTAGCTCATAGGGAGCCAGCGGCCAAATGGAGCTAGCCATTCTTGTTGATAGCCAGCCAAAGAGATGAAGTAGCAGGCCCATAAAAAAAGAATAAGTACAGACCACAAAACAGCTGCAAAGCGGGCAATATTATTGAGGAGCTTTTCTGGGAAACAAAATAGTGTCTGGCTTCCTAATATGGCCATGGGGGCAATAAAAGGCAGTAAATATAACGCCCGACCAGAAGCTGAAATCTGTAAAAAAACGATACCTAATAAAGGAAATAGCGCCAATAGAAACTCGTTAGAATTAAATAAACGCTTAACCGGATGCCTTAGAAAATAAGCAACAGCCAGTAAACCAGAAGGAAAGGCAAATAAGGAAACTGCCGCAGGGATCCGGGTTAAATTAGCTTTTGCCCCTAATTTTTCAACCGAAAAACCAAAGAAGCGGCCGATATTATTTTCCCAAAACCACACGATAAACAAATCAGGGTGTTGAAGGTACAGTTGGATAGGCCAAGGTAAAATCGCGATAAAGGCAATTAACCCTGCAGTTAAGCTGTATAACCAAAATTGCTTAGTTCGGCATTGAGCGAGAAAAATTGGCGATAAAAATAGGCAGATCCAGAGAACACCAGGGATAAAAACACCTTTTGACAACATGGTGACGATGGTTCCAAGGGATAACCAAAGTGCAGACATGTGCATTTTTTGTTGTTGTATCAGCCCTAATAACCCATACAAGCCAATAGTCGTCCCAGCCATCAGCGCAACATCGGTAAACATATCATGGCTATGCCTGATAACACCGGGGGCACAAGCATACAGTGCAAATGCGACCCAAATACGGGTATCGGTGAAGTCTTTGGCATGGAAAAAACGGCGCGCCAAAAGAATAAAAAATGAAAAATTGATCACCGAAAAAAATAAGCTTGCACTACGGGCGGCATCATAAAGTGGGATAAAACTTGAAAACAAATGAGAGGTAATTGCTGCAACCCAATAATAAAGCGGAGGTTTTTCCATAAACGGCTCGCCCGCATTTGTGGGGACTAACCATTTACCTGTTTCATACATAGTTTGAATAATACCAAAACTATAATTTTCATCTTGCTTCCAAGGGCTATGACTATATATTCCTGGTAATAAATACATAGCAAGAAAACTAATGAAAAGTAATAAAATACTCCGCTGTAATATGATTAATGGTGCATTTTTATTTGGCATTTTAATGTGTTTTTACTGGATTAAATTGAAACTATAACTGCAGTTGATAATAATTGAGATTATATACTAAAATATATATTTACTCAGTGAGTGATGGTTATTTTTTTATAAAAAACAATAGGGAACGTATTTTTAGGTACGTTTTTAAATAACGCATATTACCACCAATAAATAAATTTTCAGCTATTCGTTTTGTAAGAAAATATTCTAGGATTGTATCAAAAAAATAACCGTACTTTTTAAACAGACACTATATGAAAGGTATTTAGCTATTTTTACGTAAGGTAAATGTAACTAAAAAGAATTGTTATTTGAAAATAATGTTCATTACATAAGAACCTGGGTATTTAGATGTTAAAAAACAGTTAGTGGGTAAGAAATGCTAAAAATACTTGATCATTCCCCCTGTTTAGAATGATAATTGCTCCCCTCACAACATGTTTTATTCTAGTTTTAAAGCCAAACGATTGCGTAGCTGTTTTTATTGGGATTTTTTCCCAGTTAGTTTGTTTTTTCTGAAAAACGTAATCGTTTACGTCGATATATAGATTAGTTGTTAGCAGTACTTGAGTGCTTTCGTTTTCCATTAACAGCAGAGGTATACCATGTCAGGCCAACAGGCTTCATCCAGTTGCAAATTGGATTCATTTTTCAAGATAACAGCGCGCGGCTCTTCAGTTCGCCGTGAAATCATTGCAGGGTTAACCACATTCTTAGCGATGGTTTATTCTGTCATCGTTGTACCTGGCATGTTAGGGCAAGCAGGGTTCCCTCCAACTGCGGTATTTATTGCAACCTGCTTAGTGGCTGGCTTTGGCTCTTTATTAATGGGGTTATGGGCCAATTTACCGATGGCGATTGGTTGTGCGATTTCACTCACTGCATTTACTGCATTCAGTCTGGTGTTAGGGCAGCAAATTAGTATTCCTGTGGCACTAGGCGCTGTATTTTTAATGGGGTGTTTGTTCACCATCATTTCTGTTACAGGTATTCGTAGTTGGATTTTACGCAATATGCCAATGGGTATTGCACATGGTACAGGTATTGGTATCGGTTTATTTTTACTGTTAATCGCTGCTAATGGGGTGGGTTTAGTGATCAAAAACCCAAATGCAGGCCTGCCTGTTGCTCTGGGTGAATTTACGTCTTTCCCTGTCTTGATGTCACTCATTGGGTTAGCGGTCATTTTTGGTTTAGAAAAACGTCGCGTTCCGGGTGGTGTGCTCCTTGTTATTATTGCGATTTCAATTATTGGTTTAATTTTTGATCCTGCTGTGAAATATCAGGGCTTCTTCAAGTTGCCTTCATTGGGTGATGACGGGCTCTCATTGGTTTTTAATATGGATATCATGGGTGCATTACAGCCAATGGTATTGCCAAGCTTGCTTGCATTAGTGATGACGGCAGTTTTTGATGCGACAGGTACTATCCGCGCAGTGGCGGGACAAGCGAATTTATTGGATAAAGACGGCCAAATTATTGATGGTGGTAAAGCATTAACAGCAGACTCCGTGAGCAGTATTTTTGCGGGGGCGATTGGTGCATCTCCTGCGGCGGTATATATTGAATCTGCGGCAGGTACCGCTGCGGGTGGTCGTACCGGTTTAACCGCAGTGGTGGTTGGCGTACTATTCTTATTGATTCTCTTTTTATCGCCACTCTCTTATTTGGTGCCTGCCTATGCAACGGCTCCTGCATTGATGTATGTTGGGCTTTTAATGCTCAGTAATGTTTCTAAGCTTGATTTTGATGATTTTGTGGACTCAATGTCTGGCTTATTATGTGCGGTGTTCATTGTTCTGACTTGTAATATTGTCACAGGTATCATGTTGGGCTTTGCCGCTTTGGTTATCGGCCGTATTTGTGCAGGTGAATGGCGCAAATTGAATATTGGTACTGTCATTATTGCGGTACTTTTAGTGGCATTTTACGCTTCAGGATTAGCAATCTAAAGTGAATTGCTTCAAGAAGGTGGCCAATGTTGCCACCTTTTTAACTTATTGTATTAATTAATCGTAAAGTCTTAATTTTTTCCCCGAAAATGGATGGCTAGGGATAAAATAGAGAGAAGGCAGTTAATCAAGTGGCTGTGTATGACTTCCACTGGTGGCTGGCTTGGTCTCAATTATCATGGTCTGGACGGTGCTATCTCTTACTATGCGGCGGCAGGCAATTCTTGGTTCTAGTCGCTAGGTTAATTCAGTAAGGGCAACATGGAAATTTTCTTTACTATTCTTATTTTGATTTTAGCTGTCTCTGTTTCAGGGGTGGCCGCTAAAATTCTTCCTATTCGTATTCCTCTTCCTCTCATTCAAATCGCTATTGGTGCGCTATTGGCTTGGCCACAATTTGGCCTACATGTCACCTTTGACCCAGAACTTTTTATGGTTCTGTTAATCCCACCTTTGCTGTTTGTTGATGGATGGAAAACGCCAACCCGTGAGTTCTTTCAAAACGGTCGAGAAATTTTTATTTTAGTGTTGGTTCTCGTATTGGTTACGGTTATTGGGATAGGTTATTTAATTTACTGGTTGATGCCCGGTATTCCATTGATTGCTGCGTTTGCTCTAGCGGCTGTATTATCGCCCACCGATGCCGTTGCATTATCTTCCATTGTTGGAAAAGGGCGTATTCCTAAACGGATGATGAGTGTGCTAGAAGGAGAGGCATTGATGAATGATGCCTCTGGTCTGGTTGCATTAAAATTTGCGGTAGCAATTGCCATGGGAACCATGGTGTTTAGCGCCTCTGGCGTTACCATTGAATTTTTCAAAGTTGCGGTTGGCGGGCTACTCGCAGGTATCATCGTGACTTGGCTATACAGTAAATCATTACGTCTAATGAGCCGCTGGAGCGGTGATGACCCTGCAACCCAAATAGTATTTATGCTATTGCTGCCATTTGCATCATACATGATTGCGGAACATATTGGTTTTTCAGGTATTTTAGCTGCCGTTGCGGCGGGTATGACCATTACAAAATCGGGGGTTATCCGTAACGCTCCATTAGCGATGAGGCTACGTGCTGATAGCGTTTGGTCGATGCTTGAATTTGTCTTTAACGGGTTGGTTTTCATCATGTTAGGGCTTCAATTGCCCGGTATTTGGGAAACGTCCGTTATCCAAGCGGATCTCGACCCAAGCGTAGAAACGTGGATGCTATTTGCCGCGGTGGCAATTATCTATTTTGCTTTACTGCTATTGCGTTTTTGTTGGCTATGGCTGATGAAAAGGTTTAGCCGTTTGTTCTTAAAGAAAAGGCCACTGCAGTTTGCGAACTATACCGTGCGTGAGCTTTGGCTTGCCTCTTTTGCAGGGGTACGCGGGGCGATCACCTTAGCGGGTGTGCTCTCTATCCCGTTATTTTTAACGGATGGCTCGCCATTCCCTGCACGTTACCAGTTAGTATTTATTGCCGCGGGGGTTATCTTATTTTCCATTTTTGCAGGTGTGGTCGCTTTACCGCTTCTGCTGCGTAATTTTAAAGTGGGCGACAAAGAAGCCGATGCCAATGAAATCCGCATGGCAAAAGCCGCAATGGCTGAAGTGGCGATTGTCAGCTTAAATAAGATGCAGGAACGTTTATCTGCTGACGTTGATGAAAAACTCGACTCAGAAGATATCAGTGAAGTTGCTTCCCGTGTGACGGGTTATTTAAGACGACGTACGGCAGGGCAAGATGAAATTGACCATAATTTGCTGATAGAAGACCTTGAACGACGTTTTCGTTTAACGGCTTTACGTGCAGAGCGTGGTGAGCTTTATCACTTGCGCGCCACCAAGAAAATCAGTAATGAGACGCTACAAACGCTGTTGGTCGATCTGGACTTATTAGAAGCCGTCTTGATCGAAAAAGAGCATTAAAACCAAAAAGCGAGTATTCTAGCCAACATTCTTAAGTTTGGGGCGAAATACAGCATTATGTGGTTACTTGTTATCACGACGCTGCTTTGGGCAGCGTCGTTTAGTCTTATCGGCGAATACCTTGCGGGCCAAGTAGATAGTTGGTTCTCAGTATTAGTGCGGGTTGCACTGGCTTCGCTGGTTTTTTTACCTTTCCTACGTTGGCGCCAGTTTAGCGCTAAAGTGATTTCGCTCTATATGCTAGTGGGCGCTTGCCAACTTGGCATCATGTACCTGTTTGTATTCCATGCTTATCAATACCTTACTGTTGCTGAATTTTTGCTTTTTACAGTGTTAACACCGCTATACGTCACGTTAATTTATGACTTATTAGAACGGCAGAAGCTGCGTAAAGGCTACCTGTTTAGCTCATTATTAGCGGTGATTGGTGCGGCAATTATTCGTTATGACCACTTGAGTGAATCTTTTTGGTTAGGTTTATTTTTTGTGCAGTTGGCTAATATCTTTTTTGCGATTGGACAGGTGGGGTATAAACGTCTGATGGAGATACATCCGATCCCTCAACATCAGGCTTTCTCATGGTTTTACCTTGGTGCAACGCTAGTTGCATTGCTTGGATGGCTGCTATTTGGTAATAAATCGATGATGCCGACAACGACTCTCCAGTGGGGCGTCTTATTGTGGCTGGGTATTGCAGCTTCAGGCATTGGCTACTTTATGTGGAACTATGGCGCAACCAAAGTGGATGCCGGAACCCTTGCTATTATGAATAACATGATGGTCCCAGCGGGGTTATTAGTGAATTTTGCTATCTGGCAACAACACCCGGATTGGCTGAGTTTTACCATAGGATCGAGCCTAATAGTTGCTTCTCTTTGGGTGCATAAGCGTTGGATCCTTTCGCGGCCTTCACATAAGACAAGTACTCCACAGCGTGATCCGTCGTCGCCTCAGTAAATGCTTCAATAGCTGGCTGGCGCTGTTCTCCTTCACGGCAGGCCGCATACAGCCGGCTCCACAAACCGCTACCCAAGGTTTTGGTTTTTATTAGCCCTTGTTTTTCAAATGAATCAACCGCCCAGTGAGGAAGTGCAGCGATACCCATTTTAGCAGCGACCATTTGGATTAAAATTAATGTGTTATCGACATTTTTTACGTTAGGTGACACACCCGCAGGTTGCAGAAAATGGCGCCACACATCGAAGCGATCCCGTTGTACTGGGTAGATAAGCAACGTTTCATCTGCCAAGTCATGGGGGTCAATATGTGGTTTCTTGGCTAGAGGGTGGTCGTTCGCCACAATCAACTTCACTTCATAATCAAACATTGGCGTATAGTGGATCCCTTGATCTGGCAAGATGTCAGAAGTCATCACAATATCCAATTCCCTTGAGAGCAATTCAGGTTGTGGGTCGAAGGCCACCCCAGATTTAAAATCCACACTAACTTGTGGCCAAGTTTGTCTGAATTGCTGTAGTGCAGGGGTCAACCACTGAATACAGCTATGGCATTCAATCGCGATGCGTAACGCACAAACCCCAGGCTCATTACATACTCGAATAGCATCTTTCACTAATGGCAAGACTTGTTGTGCCAACTGTAATAAGACTTCCCCTTGTGGCGTAAAGCGCAAAGGTTGGCTTTTACGAATAAATAACCGGAAACCTAGCCGATGCTCTAAATCACTAAATTGGTGTGATAAAGCAGACTGTGTCTGGTGCAAGTGTGTTGCTGTTGCCGCTAATGAACCGTATTGGCTGAGCGCTTGCAATGTTTTTAAATGTTTTAGTTCGATCATGAGAAACCTTCACGGTGACAATGAAAAATTTGCGCTTGTGCTTTATACAGTACCTGTTGATTATGGATGTGTAAACATCTAGACGGCTAAATATTTTAAGGGGTCAATATGTCTGTTATAAATCATACACTTGGTTTTCCACGTGTCGGTCTAAAAAGAGAGCTAAAACGTGCACAAGAAGATTATTGGGCAGGCAAGATTGACCAAGCCGCGCTATTAGAAACCGGTTATCAGTTACGTGCGCGCCATTGGCAACAACAAAAAAGTGCAGGTGTTGAGCTATTACCCATTGGTGATTTCGCTTGGTATGACCAAGTGCTGACAACCAGTTTGCTATTGGGCAATGTACCGCCACGCCATCAAAATGAAGATGGTTCGATTGATTTAGATACCTTATTTCGTGTTGCTCGCGGTCGCGCACCAACGGGCAAACCCGCTCCCGCAGGTGAGATGACGAAGTGGTTTAATACGAACTACCACTACATCGTGCCTGAATTTCAAAAAGGGCAACAATTTTCCCTGTCTTGGACACAACTGTTTGATGAAGTCGATGAGGCATTAGCATTAGGCCACAAGGTAAAACCCGTTATCATTGGCCCTATAACCTACCTCTGGTTAGGTAAAGTGAAAGGTGAACCATTCGACCGCTTATCATTATTGAATGAATTATTACCTGTATATCAGGAGATCTTGTCTCGCTTAGCAGAAAAAGGCCTTGAGTGGGTACAAATTGATGAGCCTGCATTAGTGTTAGATTTACCAGAGCAATGGCAGCAAGCTTATCAGCAGGCTTACCAAGCGCTGTCAGGCCAAATAAAATTACTGTTAACCACCTATTTCGATGGCATTAGTCACCATGTAGACTTGATTAAGCAACTCCCTGTGCAAGGTCTACATGTTGATGTGGTTGCAGGCGCTGATGATATTGAAAAATTACACCAAATACTGCCAGCAGACTGGGTATTATCACTAGGAATTATTAATGGCCGTAATGTATGGAAGGCGGACTTAGGTGAAAAATTTTTACAGGTGAAACCGCTCTTAGGTCAGCGTGATATATGGGTAGGAACGTCATGTTCATTACTGCATAGCCCAATCGACTTAAATGATGAGACGCGTTTAGATACCGAAGTAAAAAGCTGGTTCGCTTTTGCTATCCAAAAATGCGAAGAACTTGCTCTGTTAACTAAAGCGTTAAATCAGCCAACAGACAGTCACATTGCTGAATTAGAGACATACAGTGCACCTATTCGAGCGCGTAAAACATCAACTCGAGTGAATAATGCATCAGTGGCTCAGCGTCTGGCTGCAATCAGTGAAGGGGATACTGAGCGTTATAGCCCATATCCACAGCGAGCAGCGCGCCAACGTCAACGCTTTAACTTACCATTATGGCCGACCACCACGATTGGTTCTTTCCCACAAACCAGTGAAATTAGAACGCTACGTTTAGATTTCAAAAAAGGAAATGTGGATAAAACCTACTATCGCACCAATATTAGTGAACATATTAAGCAAGCTATTAAAGAACAAGAAATTTTAGATATCGACGTTCTTGTGCATGGCGAAGCTGAACGTAATGACATGGTGGAATACTTTGGTGAGCACTTTGATGGTTATGTATTTACCCAAAATGGTTGGGTTCAAAGCTATGGCTCACGTTGCGTTAAGCCCCCAGTGATTATTGGTGATATTAGTCGCCCAGAAGCGATAACCGTGGAGTGGGCAAAATACGCTCAGTCCTTAACGGAGAAACCGGTCAAAGGGATGTTAACTGGCCCTGTCACTATTTTGTGTTGGTCATTCCCACGTGAAGATGTTAGCCGTGAAACGATTGCTAAACAGATTGCGCTAGCGTTACGTGATGAAGTCGATGACTTACAAAAAGCGGGGATCGGTATTATTCAAATCGATGAGCCTGCACTGCGTGAAGGGTTACCATTGCGCAGAGATGAGTGGGCGGCTTACCTAAAATGGGCAGTTGACGCCTTCAAGCTTAGTGCTGCGATTGCTGATGATGACACGCAAATTCACACTCATATGTGCTATTGCGAGTTTAATGACATCATGGATTCTATTGCGGCTCTGGATGCCGACGTGATCACGATTGAAACATCACGTTCAGATATGGATCTGTTAGACGCATTCGAAGATTTTGATTATCCAAATGAAATTGGTCCCGGTGTCTATGATATTCACTCACCAAATGTACCTAATGTGGAATGGATTGTTGCATTATTAAGAAAGGCGGCGAAGCGTGTCCCGGTGGAACGTTTATGGGTTAACCCAGATTGTGGCTTAAAAACTCGCGGCTGGCCAGAAACTCGCCAAGCATTAGCTAACATGGTTGAGGCAGCGAAACAGCTTAGAAATGAGCAGTAAAATGGTGATCAGCTAGTGTGTCTAAAAGGCAGGGGAAACCTGCCTTTTAGAAAATATTAACCAAATAATTTAGATTTCAGTAAGTTCATACCGATAGAAGCAAGATCGAGGCTTTCAGGAACTTCGCCATTTGGTGTGGCACTATCAACTAATTGAGGAAGATATTTAGCAATCATTTCTGAGGTTGCTTGAGGCTCTAAGCCAACCTGTTGAGCTAACTCTTGGATATTGGCATTTCCAAAAACTTGCATTAATTGGCTAGCATCGATAGGTAAATTATTACCTTCACTGATCCACGATGCAATAACACCACCTAAGCCTTGTTCGTTAAATTTTTCGATAACACCTTGAAGGCCACCTTGCTCCTCAACCCAGTTTATTACTGATTGAAATTGTTGCATTTTGTCGCCTGCAACCATACCCATCATTTGCTCAAATAACCCCATGTTATCTCCTAGGCAATCAGCCAATTTATGCTCTCATCCATAGTATGGAGCATTATTCAAAAAATTGTAGTCGGCTATTTTCAGCAATTTGAGTTTTAGGTCAATAGAAATGATGCATTGAATATAGTGCAGTAGAAAAATAACGGTTTTTCATTTGTGAATTAAATGTGAGTAAACGCAATGGGCATCACATTTTTTATCACATTATCTTGTGAAGGGGGCGCTGAGGGTTTTGTTCATTTAATTTGTTTTGATTCAATTGATTACGTTTTATTTGTTGGTTTTTTATATTATCTTAAATGTGATGTTAGTCATGTGTTTGTGAATTTTATTGTGTGAAAATTCACAACAGTCACGAAGATTAACAACATCAGGGGTCATTATGGGAAATTTCGTTAATAAAGTTGGCGTGATTGGCCTAGGTTCTATGGGGATGGGGATCGCACAATCTCTTATAAAAAATAACATTCCTACCTATGGATTTGATTTAAACCAAGGTGCTTGCGAAAGCCTACTTCGTGGTGGAGCTGTTGCAGTGGGGCAAAATGCAGCGGAATTCGCCCATGAGATTGACGCTTTATTGTTAGTGGTCGTCAATGGTCGTCAAGTTGAAGCGATTTTATTTTCGGGTGAACAGCCTATTGTTGAGCAATTACGCCCCGGTACAGTTATTGTACTGCATAGCACACTCTCCGCTGAGCAAACAAAAAATATCGCTCAGCGCCTTGCCTCATATCAATTACCGCTTGTAGATGCGCCTATTTCAGGCGGTTCAATTAAAGCCGCTGAAGGGAAGTTGACCATAATGGCTTCAGGTGAGCCTGCTTTATTTGAGCGGCTTTCACCCGTATTTGACGCTATTTCTGAGCGCTTATATCGTGTAGGGGATGACGTTGGCTTAGGCTCAACCGTCAAAACGATTCACCAGTTATTAGCTGGGGTGCATATTGCTGTTGCTGCAGAAAGTATGGCTTTAGCCGCCAAAGCGGGTATTAACCTTGATGTGATGTATGACATTGTTACCCATGCAGCTGGAAATTCATGGATGTTTGAAAACCGCATGCAACATGTTCTAGATGGTGATTACACCCCAAAATCGTCAGTCGATATTTTTGTCAAAGATTTAGGGCTAGTGATGGAAACAGGGAAAGCATTAAATTTCCCGCTCCCACTAGCTTCAACCGCCCATCAAATGTTTATTTCAGCGAGCAATGAAGGTTTTGGTTTGCAGGATGACAGCGCGGTGATCAAAACATTTAAAGGTATTACTTTACCGGAGAAAAAAGCATGACAGTGAAGTTAGGCGTAATAGCGGATGATTTTACCGGTGCGACTGATATCGCAGGCTTTATGGTGCAAAACGGTTGGAAGGTCGTCCAGTTATTGAATGAACCCGATGAAAACACACCGGTACCACAAGATGTTGATGCCATAGTCATTAGTTTAAAAAGCCGCTCTTGTCCTGTCGATGAAGCTGTCAGTGCATCGACCAATGCGTGCAATTGGCTGAAACAAAAAGCGAATTGTCAGCAAATTTTCTTTAAATATTGCTCGACGTTTGACTCAACTGAAAAAGGCAATATTGGTCCCGTTACAGATGCATTGATGGCGCAACTGGGAACAGGCTTAGCATTAGTTTGCCCTGCGTTACCGATTAACGGCAGAACAGTTATTCATGGTCATTTGTTTGTGAATGGCCAGCTACTTAATGAAAGTGGCATGCAGCATCACCCTGTAACCCCAATGACCGACGCAAATTTATTGCGTGTGATGGAAAAGCAATCAAAAGGCAAAGCAGGTTTAGTCAGACTTGATGATATTCAAAAAGGCAGTGACGTTGTTAGCCAAAAACTTGCCGAATTAGCTCAACAAGGTGTGAGTTACGCGGTCGTTGATGGCTTGACGATGGATGATTTGCTTCCTATCGCACAAGCGGTTAAAGCGATGCCATTGTTAACTGGGGGTTCCGGCCTCGGTGCTGGACTGGCCAATGTGGATAGCCAATGTCCATGGGGCGGCACAACGCAACGAGGTGAAAAACCGACAGGTAAAAACAGGAAAACAGTTGTTTTATCAGGCAGTTGCTCGGTAATGACTAACAAACAAGTGCTGGCTTATCAGCAAGTTGCCCCTGCAAAAATGTTGGATGTGGGTGAGTGTTTAAATAACCCTGAGTATGCCAAAACATTGGCAGATTGGGTGCAAGCACAGCAACTAACTGGTTTAGCACCAATACTTTATGCCACTCAATCACCTGAATTATTGAAACAGACACAAGAAAAATATGGCGCAGCGGAATCAAGTTCCGCGGTCGAGAAGGTATTTGGTGAAGTTGTCGTGCTGTTGAAAGCGCAAGGGTATGACACCTTTATTATTGCTGGCGGCGAAACCTCTGGAAAAGTGGTTCAAAGCCTTGGGACAGAACAATTAAGTATTGGTTCACCAATCGCCCCTGGTGTGCCATGGGTACAGGACTTAGCAAGCGGTAACTGGTTGGCGCTGAAATCAGGTAATTTCGGCCAAGAAAATTTCTTCCAGTTTGCACAGGAGATGTTTAATGAGTGATGAAAAGGCGCTGCGCCAAGAGTTAGTCGATTGGGCTAAATCAATGTTTAACCGCGGCTACAGTAGCGGTGGCGCAGGAAATATTAGTGCTCGGTTACCTGATGGTTCGATTATCGTGACACCGACAAACTCCAGTTTTGGTGATTTAGACCCTAACAAACTGAGTAAGCTCGATGCACAAGGCAATTGGATTGGGGGAGATAAACCGACAAAAGAAGTTTCTATGCATATGGCGATGTATCTGCAACGCCCTGATTGCCAAGCGGTTGTTCATCTTCACTCACCTTGGTTAACGGCGTTGTCTTGCTTGCCGGGGTTAGATACAAAAAATTGTTTGCCTCCAATCACACCATATTATGTGATGCGAGTGGGGAAACTGCCATTGATTGAATACTTGCCACCGGGGGATGACCGAATTGGTGAGGAAATTGCAAAATTAGCACCGACACATAATGCGGTATTGCTATCGAATCATGGCCCGGTCGTGGGTGGTAAAACATTAAGACAAGCTTTCTTCAATGCAGAAGAGTTAGAAGATACCGCTCGCTTATATATCACATTACGCCCACATGGCTTTACAACATTAACGCAAGAGCAAGTTGAACAGCTCGAAAGTCGTTATCCACAAAAGTAGAGAGGCGAAAATGGCTAAATTTGCTGCAAATCTAAGCATGATGTTTACCGAAGTGCCTTTTATACAGCGCTTTGAGCGAGCTGCAAATGCAGGGTTCAAAGGTGTTGAATATCTTTTTCCTTATGAAGAAGATGCCGATGTCATTGCTGGTGAGCTGAGTAAACACCATTTAACTCAGGCTCTGTTTAATATGCCAGCAGGAAATTGGGCACAAGGTGAGCGCGGAATGGCGTCGATCCCAGGTCGTGAGAACGAATTTGCCGAAGGCGTACAGACCGCATTGAAATATGCGAAAGCGTTAGGTTGTAAACAAGTTCATGCGATGGCAGGAAAAGTGAATGATAACTATACACTTGAACAGCAAACTGCGTGTTATATCAAAAACATTCAATATGCGGCCGATGTGATGGCTGAGCACGGTATTCGTGTGCTTATCGAACCCATCAATACCCGTGATATGCCCGGATACTTTTTGACCACGCAAAAACAAGCTGAAGCATTACTGCCTGAAATTAATCGTGAAAATGTCTTTATCCAGTTGGATTTATATCACTGCCAAATTATGGAAGGTGATTTATTGAAAACAATTGAGCGTTTATGGGGTAAATTTAGTCACATTCAGATAGCGTCAGTCCCTTATCGTCATGAACCGGATAGCGGTGAAGTCAATTACCCATGGATTTTTAAGCAATTAGATGAAATGGGGTATGAAGGCTGGTTAGGATGTGAATATCATCCAGCAGGCCGTACCGAAGATGGATTAGGCTGGCTTAAACAAGCAAATTCATAATTAGGAGAACCTATGCTCCCTTCTGAGCGTCGTGATTTTATTTACCGTTACGTGCATGAACATCAAACCGTATCGATCAGTGACTTGGTTGAGTTAATGAATGTCTCTCATATGACAGTGCGACGTGATATTCGGATGTTAGAAGAAGAAGGGAAGGTGCTCAGTATCAGTGGTGGCGTTAAGTTAAATGATGTATTGCGCCAAGAGCTACCTTGGAGTGAAAAGGCACGGTTGCATCATCGCCATAAGCGTGAAATTGGCCAGTTTGCCAGCTCATTAGTTGAAGATGGGCAAGTGGTCTATCTCGATGCGGGAACAACCACCTTTGAGATAGCACGCGTACTTGGCGAGCGTTTTAATTTAACGATTGTCACCAATGATTTTTCTATTATGCAGTACTTAATGAATAAATCGCAGCTAAACCTATACCACACCGGGGGATTAGTGGATAAACGTAACCATTCTAGTGTCGGAAATACGGCTGCGATGATGCTGAAAACGCTCAATGTTGATATTGCTTTTATCAGCACCAGTTCATGGGATTTGCAGCATGGGGTTTCTACTCCACATGAGGAAAAAGTTCAGATAAAACAAACGCTATTGGATGTTTCTCGCCGTTGTGTGCTGGTTTCAGACAGTAGTAAGTTCGGCAAATATGGCATGTTTCGTGTTTGCCCATTGAATCAATTGCACGACATCATTTGTGATGACCAATTGCCAACTGATGTGGTGCAGCGGATAACAGAACAAAACATAAAACTTCATTTAATCAAGACATAAAACATAAATAATCTTACCTAAAACTGCATAGCCAGTTAAAAGGCTATAGCAAGGAGAATTACAATGAAAGTTATTATTACTGGTGGCGCAGGCTTTCTGGGCCAGCAGCTAGCCGCTGCTTTGCTTAAAAATAGCCAGGGTTTAAAATTTGACCACCTTGTTTTAGCCGATATTCAATGCCCTACATCACCGGTTGAAGATGCCAGAGTCAGTTGTGTTGCGTTAGATTTAACGCAAGCAGGGGCAGCTGATAAACTGATTGATGCACAAACCGATGTGGTTTTCCACCTTGCAGCTATCGTAAGTAGCCACGCTGAAAGTGATTTTGATTTGGGAATGAAGGTTAACTTTGAAGCCACTCGCCAATTATTGGAAGTCGCTCGTGCCAAGAACCCTGCAATCAAATTTATGTTCACCAGCTCCCTCGCTGTGTTTGGTGGTGAGCTACCTGATGTCATCACAGACTTGTGCGTCGTTAACCCACAGTCGTCCTATGGCGCTCAAAAAGCCATGTGTGAATTGATGGTCAATGACTATTCACGTAAAGGCTTTGTTGATGGCCGTGTGATGCGTTTGCCAACCATTAGTATTCGTCCGGGTGTGCCAAATAAAGCGGCCTCTTCATTCGCAAGTGGCATTATTCGTGAGCCATTAAATGGGATTGAAAGTGTTTGTCCTGTCTCCCCTGACCTCGCGCTATGGTTATCTAGCCCTGAAACTGTGATTAACAACTTTATTCATGCAGTGAGTATCCCTGCTGAGAAATTTGGTAAATCACGCACTGTGAACCTGCCAGGTATCACCGTTACCGTCCAAGGCATGATTGATGCGTTACGTGATGTTGCAGGCCAAGAAGCGGTAGATCTGATTCGCTTTGAACCTGACGAAGCCATTAACCGTATTGTGGCGAGCTGGCCGGGCAAATTTGATATCAGCCGTGCATTGGATCTCGGTTTCCGTGCCGATGGCTCGTTTGGTGATGCGATCCGTTCGTTTATCACCAACCACGGTTCGTCTAAGTAGGAGATAGCCTATGTCCTATATTCCTATTATTGGCCTCGCAGTGGCCATATTTGTCCTGATCTTTTTAGTATTACGAACGCGTGTTCATGCGTTATTAGCAATGCTAATTGCTGCGGCAATCGCGGGTATATCCGGTGGTTTGACCGCGGCAGAGACGGTGACAGTCATCACAAAAGGCTTTGGGTCAACACTCGGTAGCATCGGTATTGTTATTGGACTCGGGGTAATGATGGGAAGGGTGCTGGAAGTTTCAGGTGCTGCTGAACAGATAGCTTATAGCTTTATCAAATGGCTAGGTAAAAAACGCGAAGAATGGGCGTTAGCAATTACCGGTTATATTGTCAGTATTCCTATCTTCGTTGACTCTGCTTTTGTGATTTTATATCCATTGGCAAAAGCATTAGCCAAAAATGGTAAACGTAGCATACTGACTCTAGGCGTTGCACTCGCTGGTGGGTTGGTGGTGACACACCATACTGTTCCACCGACTCCGGGGCCTTTAGGCGTTGCAGGGATTTTTGGTGTCGATGTTGGCGCGATGATCCTCGCGGGTATGAGCCTCGCTATTCCTTGTGTTATCGGTATTGTTTTGTATGCAAAATGGTTAGGGACTAAGTACCCTGAATTTATGCCAGATGAAACGGGCAGCGAAGACCTGAAAGAAGTTCACGCTCGTTATATGGAAGAAAAAGCGAATAAACCATTACCCAGCCTATTCTTATCGCTTTTACCAATTATCACACCTATTTTGTTGATTTTCATAAATGCAATCAATGGGTTAATTCTAAAAACAGAATCTTTCCAAGGCATGGAAAGCAATTGGTACTTCCAAACGTTTGAATTTTTAGGCGCACCAATTATCGCATTATCAATTAGTGTGTTGATCTCTGTTTACACATTAATGCCCAAAGCAACAAAAGAAGAAGTCATCGACCGTATGGAAGAAGGCTTACAAGCAGCCGGTATTATTCTGCTTGTTACGGGGGCTGGTGGTGCATTAGGTGCGGTACTGCGTGATAGTGGCACAGGAAATATTCTTGCTGAACATGTAGCAAATCTGCCAATTACACCTGTATTGATTCCGTTTATTATTGCGACCTTGGTTCGTTTGATTCAAGGCTCGGGTACAGTAGCAATGATTACCGCAGCATCTATTTCTGCTCCAATCATTAGCCAAATACCTGATATTAACTTATTGGTCGCGGCGCAAGCGGCAACCATGGGGTCTCTGTTCTTCGGTTACTTCAACGATAGCCTGTATTGGGTGGTGAACAGAATGATGGGAATTAAGGACGTTAAACAACAAATCATTGTTTGGTCTATTCCGACCACCATTGCGTGGGCGATAGGTCTAGTTGGTGTCCTCGTTCTTGATGTAATTCTCTAGTATAGCGTTACTATTTTTAGTTCTGCCAAATAATCAAAGCGCCCAGTAATCAGGGGCGCTTTTGTCGTTATGTCAAACTTTCATCTATACTGATGGCAATGGGTGTTAAAGAGAAATAAAATCAATGAACATATGTGATGTAAATCACTAAATAATGAAATCAAACTTTTATTGTTTTCATTAAAGGTGATGTTCATCACTAAAAATTTATCGTTTTCTCGTTATATTACAAATAACGATTAATCAGTATCGACTGATTTAATGATGCCATTGTGTAAAGGAGTTTCAAATGTCCGACGTTTTCCACTTAGGTTTAAAGAAAAGTGACTTACAGGGTGCGACCGTAGCGATTGTTCCTGGGGATCCTAACCGTGTTGAAAAAATTGCACGTCTGATGGATAACCCTGTACACCTTGCGTCATTACGTGAATATACCTCTTGGCGTGGTGAACTTGACGGAAAAGCCGTCATTGTTTGCTCAACGGGTATTGGTGGTCCATCAACATCGATTGCCGTAGAAGAACTGGCACAACTTGGTATCCGTACTTTCTTACGTATTGGTACAACAGGTGCAATTCAAGAAGATATTAATGTCGGTGATGTGTTAGTCACAACGGGGGCTGTACGTTTAGATGGCGCTAGCCAACACTTTGCACCATTAGAATACCCTGCTGTTGCTGATTTTAACTGTACCAATGCGCTTTATGCCGCAGCGAAAGATGCGGGCGCAACCGTTCATGTCGGTGTCACCGCGTCATCAGATACCTTCTACCCCGGTCAAGAGCGTTATGATACCTATACCGGCCGTGTAATGCGTCATTTCAGAGGTTCGATGAAAGAGTGGCAAGACATGGGCGTAATGAACTATGAAATGGAATCAGCCACATTGCTGACTATGTGTTCTAGCAGTAAAGGGTTACGTGCTGGTATGGTTGCGGGGGTTATCGTAAATCGTACCCAACAAGAAATTCCAAATGAAGCGTTACTGAAGAAAACGGAAGGTAACGTATTAAGTATTGTGGTTGAAGCTGCACGCCGCTTACTGTAGTCCGTGATTTACTGGCTCGCTTACTTGGCTTTCACTCGGTTGTGGACAAAAAGTAAGCGGGCTTAGTCCTCTTATATATCCCTTATTTCTCTTTATTTCCTTTATAAATATTACAATTGTTAATTAATTTACAGGAAATATTCTGATCCTCTTATTCGCTAGATCTGTTATTGTCATAAAAACAATTATCAATATTATGTGCCCTTAAATTATTCAGGTTACATTTGTTTTGTTGTTAACTGGAATAAAAGCTGTAGGGCGAAAAGGAATTATTATGTCAACAACACCTTATCTTCATCCTTCTGTTTTGCCTTTAAAAGGCGGTATTAACTTCCGCGATCTCGGTGGTAAAAAACTCGCTAATGGTGGAAAAATCAAGCCTGGAGTCCTGTTCCGTTCCGGTGCGTTAGACCGATTAACACAGGAAGACGAAGCGGTTTTACGTTCACAAAATCTTTTCCAAATCATTGATTATCGTGATGAAGCTGAAATCTTAGATAAGCCTGATGTTATTTGGCAAGGAGCGCATTATGTTCATGCTCCAGCAAATCCGTTAGCTAAAGAAGTCACCGCGAATTTAGATAAACTCACACCAGAAATATTGGAACAGTTTGATCCACAAGCCTTCATGTTTCGTTTATATGAATTATTACCGCTGAACAACCCTGCTTATCACCAATTGGTCAATTTACTCAAGCAGCCAGAAAAAGGCGGGATCGTGCAACACTGTGCGGTAGGAAAAGACCGTACTGGGGTCGGGTCTGCACTCGTATTATTTGCGTTAGGGGCAGATTTAGACACAGTAATGGAAGATTACTTACTGACTAATGAAACACTTGCGCCATACCGCAAGCATTTACTCGAAGAGCATGCAAAAACGATGGACGAAAGCATTGTGAAAAAATTTGAGTATGTCTATTCAGTACGTGAAGACTTCTTGAGAACGGCCCTAAACAGCATTGAAAGCCATTATGGCAATGTTGACCAATGGCTAGAAAAAGATTTTGGCTTAGGAAGGCAACAACGAGAAGCACTGCAAAGTCAGTTTTTGGACTAAGTTTCACTAACTGTAAGATGAGTTGTGGATGATCCATTTTTCTGTATCCACAACTCGGTTTTTCCAAAGGTGTTTTTGCTTTGTTTAACTTTGATTTACCACTTTTTCGCTACAGTATTCTGATTATCCCCTTATGAAAGGAACTGACCGTGACACTCCATGAAATTGTCACCATTGTGACGGACTTTACACGCGAACATGAAGTATGGGCGCTTCCTATTATTTTCTTTTTGGCGTTTGGGGAATCTCTGGCATTTTTATCACTTTTGTTACCCGCCACGGTGATTTTACTCGCACTTGGTGCTTTGATTGGCGAAAGTAATATTGCTTTCTGGCCAATATGGTTAGCGGCCGCACTCGGTGCTTTCTTTGGGGACTGGCTCTCTTATTGGATTGGTTATCATTACAAAGAAAATGTACGTCATATGTGGCCGATTTCTCGTAACCCGCAAATGATTGATAAAGGGCAGCGTTTCTTTGACCGCTGGGGTATCTGGGGCATTTTCTTTGGGCGCTTCTTTGGGCCGTTACGAGCCATTGTTCCCTTGGTTGCTGGGATTTGCGCAATGCCACAACGGCATTTCCAACTCGCCAATATCGCTTCTGCGATGATTTGGGCATTTGGTATTTTAGCGCCAGGGGCACTGGGCCTAAAGTGGTTCGCAAGTTGGATTGGCTAAGCTTGCGAAGCGCTTCGCAAAATTTTCTTTGATAGCTAAATTACCTCTGGACACTTATACAGTATCCCATTACCTTACACTAGACTTTGTAAAGTAAGGATTTAACCGTGGATACCTCTCTTTTATATGCTGTTATTGGGGCGTTGAGTGGCGTTTTAGTTGGTGGTTTAGCCACTTGGTTCTCTATTGCCCAAAAAATTGCGCAAAAAGATCAGGAACTGCAGCAACTCAACCGTCAACTTGCAGCAAGTGACGAAAAAAATATTCACCTTGCGCAATGGAAAGAAGAATATGACAGGCTAGATCAAGAACTGCGTACTCAAAGGGACATCAACCGAGAACAAGAAGCAGAACTTCGCGAGGTCATCACCCGTTTTGAGCAAAACCAGCTAGCAAACGAAGAAAAACAGCGAATTTTACAAAATAGTGAACAACGGCTGACAGCACAATTCGAAAACTTAGCAAATCGTATTTTTGAACAAAATGAGCGCCGTGCATCAGAGCAACAACAGAAAAGCCTATTGGCGATGTTGTCACCTTTTCGTGAGCAATTAGAGGGGTTTCGTCAGCAAGTTCAGCAAAGTTTTGGTGAAGAAGCCAAAGAGCGCCACACTTTAGCCTATGAAATTCGGCAATTACAGCAGCTCAATAATCAAATGACCAAAGAAGCGGTTAACCTGACACGAGCTTTGAAAGGGGATAACAAAATTCAAGGGAACTGGGGCGAAACCATTCTTACCAGAATTCTCGAAGTCTCAGGTTTACGTGAAGGAAGTGAATTTGAAACTCAAGTTAGCATCAATACAAGTTATAATAGCCGTTATCAACCGGATGTGATTATCCATCTTCCTGAAGGTAAAGATGTGGTCGTTGATGCCAAAATGTCGCTAGTTTCTTATGAACATTACTTCAATAGCGAAGACCCACATGAACAGCAACAAGCATTGAAAAACCATGTGGCTTCTATCCGCAATCATATGCGTATGTTGAGTCGTAAAGATTACCACCAGTTACCGGGAATTCGCTCATTGGATTACGTTTTAATGTTTATCCCTATTGAGCCTGCTTATTTACTTGCTTTGAAAGAGGCTCCCGAGTTACTTGATGAAGGAATTAAACAGAATATTATGTTAGTTTGTCCTTCAACATTGTTAGTCGCAGTAAGAACGATTAATAATATATGGCGGTATGAACGCCAAGGGCAAAATGCTCAAGAGATAGCAAACAGAGCAGCGAAAATGTATGACAAGCTGCGTTTGTTTGTTGATGATATGCAAGTTTTAGGCGCCAGTCTTGATAAAGCGAATAATACTTACCTATCGGCAATGAAGCGCCTTGCTCAAGGACGTGGAAATTTAATTAGCCAAGCGGAAAGTTTTAAAGAGCTCGGAGTCGAAATTAAGCAACCTATAGCGCCTCAATTAGTTGAGCGGTCTGATACGCCTAATTGTGCGGAATCTTAGACTTCTGATAGGGTTTTGGCTCAAAGACTGTTACACTTCCTACAAAAGTTTGAATGATAAGCAGGCATAAGAGAAATGACTGAACCAACTAAAGAAACCATTGATTTCGGTTTCCGTACTGTCGGCAAAGAAGATAAAGCTGGCCTAGTAGCGAATGTTTTTCACTCAGTAGCATCAAAATATGACTTAATGAATGATTTAATGTCATTTGGTATCCATCGTATTTGGAAGCGTTTTACCATTGAAGCGAGCGGAGTACGTCGTAATCAGCGAGTACTTGACCTTGCAGGTGGAACAGGTGACTTAACTGCTAAATTTTCACGTTTAGTAGGTGAAAAAGGCGAAGTCATACTTGCAGACATTAATGACTCAATGCTAAAAATGGGGCGTGAGAAATTACGTGACCTTGGCATTGTCGGTAATGTTAATTATGTGCAAGCCAATGCGGAAGAGCTGCCATTCCCTGATAACTATTTTGACTGCATTACTATCTCTTTTGGCCTGCGTAATGTCACTGACAAAGATAAAGCGCTACGCTCTATGTTCCGAGTGTTAAAACCAGGTGGGCGTTTATTGGTATTAGAGTTCTCAAAACCAATTATTGAACCTTTGAATAAAGCTTATGACGCCTATTCATTCCATATACTCCCTCGTATTGGTCAGGCGATCGTTAATGATCCCGATAGCTATCGTTATTTAGCTGAGTCAATCCGCATGCATCCAAACCAAGAAACACTAAAAGGTATGATGGAAAATGCAGGTTTTGAACAAGTGTCGTACACCAATATGACAGGTGGAATTGTCGCATTGCACAAAGGGTTTAAATTCTAAGATGGAAGCACCATCAACACATACCGAAAATCAAAATACAGTTTTGTATTCTTTGATAACAGCATTGATGGAAACCTCTCTTAACCACATGTTGTTTAAAGAAAAAGTTCTACAGCCTGCTAGAATGCGTTTGGCTGGTAAAGTGATGGCGATTGAACTTAAAGAACTGAATAAAACGTTAACACTTGTTTTTGCTGAAAACCATGTTGATGTGTTAAGCCAGTGGGTTGAGCCTGCGGACTGTACCATTAAAACATCCATCTTTACGCTTGTTAAATTGAAAGACAAACAGCAATTAGCTCAACTTATCAATCGCGGTGATATCGTGATTGAAGGGGATATGCAAATTGTGCAGCACTGGTCTTCTTTGCTTGATTTAGCAATTTGGAATCCTGCTCACTATTTATCACCTTATATTGGTGATGTTGCAGCCGAGGGTCTTAGTAAGCTACTGAATAAAGGCGCGTGCCTTGCATCTCATTTAGTAAAACGGCAAAAAACGTATATCAAAGACGCAATAGTTGAAGAATGGAAAATGGCTCCTAGCCAACTTGAGCTAGCTCATTTTAGTGATGGAGTTGAGCAAATAGAAAATTCATTGAGTGCGCTTGAACAACGGTTAAGCCAGTTGGAGGAGAAGAATGACACCCGGTGAAATAAAACGACTTTACTTCATTATTCGGGTTTTTCTCTCTTACGGATTAGATGAGTTAATCCCCAAAATTAAACTAACGTTACCATTAAGAATTGGTCGCTTAGGTTTCTTTTGGATCAGAAATAAGCATAAAGACAAAGCATTGGGTGAAAGGCTTCGTCTCGCCCTACAAGAACTTGGGCCCGTTTGGATCAAATTTGGCCAAATGCTATCGACTCGTCGAGATCTTTTCCCTCCAGCAATCGCAGATCAACTTTCGTTATTGCAAGACAAAGTCGCGAGTTTTGATGGCAAACTGGCACGAAGCTATATTGAAGAGTCTCTCGAAGGGCCACTAGAACAGTGGTTTGATGATTTTGATGAGCAAGCTTTAGCGTCTGCGTCCATCGCTCAGGTTCATACCGCAACATTAAAAGAAAATGGCAAAGATGTTGTCATCAAGGTGATCCGCCCTGATATTTTGCCAATTATTAAAGCTGACATTAAATTAATGTACCGCATTGCAAATTGGGTTCCTTTGTTGCCAGATGGGCGGCGATTAAGGCCAAAGGAAGTCGTGCGTGAATACGAAAAAACATTGATTGATGAGCTGAATTTACTCCGTGAATCAGCAAATGCCATTCAGCTTCGTCGTAATTTTGAAAACAGCGCCATGCTGTATGTGCCAGAGGTCTATCCAGATTATTGTCGTGAAAACGTGATGGTCATGGAACGTATCTACGGGATCCCAGTTTCTGATATTGCTGCGCTTAAAGCGCAGGGAACCAATATGAAACTGCTGGCAGAACGTGGTGTTAAAGTCTTCTTCACACAGGTTTTCCGTGACAGCTTTTTCCATGCAGATATGCATCCAGGCAATATCTTTGTTAGTTACGATCATCCAGAAGATCCTCAATACATAGGGATAGACTGTGGAATAGTCGGTTCATTAAACAAAGAAGATAAACGCTATTTGGCAGAAAACTTCATTGCTTTTTTTAATCGTGATTACCGCAAAGTTGCAGAATTGCACGTTGACTCGGGCTGGGTTCCTTCAGACACAAATGTGGAAGACTTTGAGTTTGCTATTCGTACAGTATGTGAACCTATTTTTGAAAAACCATTGGCTGAAATTTCATTTGGGCAAGTATTATTAAATTTATTTAATACAGCACGCCGTTTTAACATGGAAGTTCAGCCACAGTTAGTCTTATTACAAAAAACACTGCTGTATGTAGAAGGGCTAGGACGGCAGCTCTACCCTCAGCTTGACCTATGGAAAACAGCCAAACCATTCCTTGAGGACTGGGTTCATAGCCAAGTAGGGATACCTGCAATCACTCAAGCATTAAAAGAAAAGGCGCCTTATTGGGCAGAAAAAATGCCTGAGATTCCTGATTTGATATATGGTGCTTTGAGGCAGCATAAATACTTACAGTCGAATATTGACCAATTAACACAACAATTGAAAAATCAGCGTAATAAACAGCGTAAGTCGCAATTCCTCCTAGGGATCGGGGCGACATTTGTCTTATGTGGTAGCTTATTTTTTATTTCTGACTTAAAGCAGCTAGCCGTGGTATTTATGGCCGCAGGCGCCTTGTCTTGGCTGTTCGGTTGGTGTAAAACAGACGAAAATTAAGTAAACTTTGTTTTGCGACAAGTTTATAAGGCTGTGAACATTTCCGTATTTTGTGTTGGTTGTATATAATAGATCTCATAACATTGATCCCAAAACTATATAGAGGTATTAACAATGGAATCAACTTTTGCAATGGCTGCTTTCGGTAGTCCTTGGCAACTCATTATCATTGCTTTACTTATTATTTTGATTTTCGGCACCAAGAAATTACGTTCTTTAGGTTCTGATTTAGGTGAATCACTCAAAGGCTTTAAAAAAGCGATGAGCGATGATGAAAAAGCAAAAGCAGAACAAGAAAAGCAAGATGCTGACTTCGCACCTAAAAATATTACGGAACAACAGGCTGCTGAGAAGAAAGAAAGCCCAGTTGAGAGCAAAAATAAAGAGCAGGGTTAAACCGTGTTTGACATAGGTTTTAGTGAACTGTTGCTTATTGCAGTTATTGGTCTCGTTGTATTAGGCCCTGAGCGATTACCAGTGGCAGTGAGAACTGTCGCTGGGTGGATCCGTGCGATGCGTTCTATGGCTGCAAATGTACAAAATGAGTTAACGCAAGAGTTAAAATTGCAGGAACTACAGGACACGCTGAAAAAGGTTGAAGAAAAGGCTAATTTAGAAGCACTTTCTCCTGAACTTAAGCAGTCCATGGAAGAATTGCGTACAGCTGCACAATCGCTTAAAAGCGGCTACCAAGAGACAACCAATGATATTGAAACAGAGTTAAACAAAGCAAAAGAGATCACTGACAGTTACGATAGTGCTGTAAAGGAAGCGAAAGATAATACTCAGCAACCTGAGGAGTCTGATCCAAACCCTGAACATGCAGCGAAAATGGCTGCCGTTGTTGAGGATGAAAAACCGGAAGATTCAACAGCTGTAAAAACAGTAGGATCACTCGAAGCTAACGTAAAAAACTCTAATCAAACTGAAAGTGAAAAATAACACATGGCTGTAAATGATACACAACCACTTATTAGCCACCTCATTGAACTTCGCAAACGGCTGCTAAACTGTTTAATTACAGTTTTAATTGTTTTTGCTGCCCTTGCTTATTTTTCAAATGATATCTATCGGCTGGTAGCAGCCCCTTTGATTGATAAGCTGCCAGTAGGTTCGCAAATGAGTGCGACGGATGTGGCGTCAACATTCTTTACCCCAATTAAATTGACAATGATGGTATCGGTTTTTGTATCGATCCCAGTTATTCTCTATCAAATTTGGGCTTTTATTGCGCCCGCCTTATACAAGCATGAACGCAAACTCATGTTGCCTTTGCTTGTTTCAAGTAGCTTCTTGTTTTATTTGGGAATGGCATTTGCCTACTTCGTTGTTTTTCCGCTCGCATTTGGTTTCTTTGTTAAAACGACCCCGGATAGCGTCAACTTTATTCCTGATATCAGTAAATACCTTAGCTTTGTCATGACATTATTCATGGCTTTCGGTGCAGCATTTGAAGTACCTATTGCAATTATTTTACTGTGTTGGACTGGTGTGACTACACCGGAATCACTGAAACGTAAACGTCCTTATATTTTAGTCGGGGCATTTATTGTTGGGATGTTTTTAACACCGCCAGATGTACTCTCTCAAACTTTACTTGCTGTTCCAATGTATTTGCTTTTTGAACTCGGTGTCTTGCTATCCAATTTCTATGTTGGCAAAGGCAGAAATCGACAAGAAGGGGCAGAGGAAGAAGAAAAAGAAGAGTCCTGATTTGCATCAAATAGCTGTTATTTGTAATGTACAATGACAAAAAAGCCCTCTAAAGAGGGCTTTTTATTGCTTGAAACATTATTGCTTGAAACATTCAATCTGTATTTTTTTTAAACTGTGTGTTATCAACTACTTTTGGTACGCTTTTATTTAAAATATTCAGTAAAAGAATAGAACGATATTCACCATTAGGCTCATCAAAAATAGCTTGTACACCCGCAAAAATACCTTCCGTAATTGTAACCTGATCACCATGCTTTGGCATATCTGGCGCAACGGTATAACTAATGGGAGTTTGTTGTAGAAGCTCAATAATTTTTTCGGGGACTTCCACTGGCAATTGGCCAAAACGAATAAAATGGCTGACCCCTCTTGTTGATTGTACTGTTGTTGTATGAATTTCGTTGTGATCAAATTTCACAAATAAGTAATTTGGGAACAGCGCTTCTTGCACAGTCGTTCTTTTCCCTCTAACCACTTTTTCCATTTCAGTCATGGGCGTCATACAAATAACATTCTGTCGGTTTAAATGCTCCATAGCACGCTCAATTTGCCCTCGTTTGCAGTAAAGCAAATACCATTTTTCCATTTTTTTGAATTCCATCTGACAAAACTATGTTTATGATAACAAATTACGACATAACAATGTGACTAATGAATAATGGCACCATATTATTGATACTCTTAGGTCTATATTAATCCAATATATTCTTATGATAACTGTAGTGCAAAAACTAAATCAGTAGGAGACATAATGGATATCTTTTTGTTGAGTAATGGTAAGCTACCAGGCAACCCTGTATGGCTTAGCTACGCCTTACCTCGAATCAAAGAAATGATTGCTCGTAAGAACATAAAGTCAGCAGTTTTGGTTCCTTATGCGGTTCTTCGAGGTTCACATGATGAGAGAGCTGAACAACTTTCGGAAGCGTTGGGAATAAAAGTTACGACAATTGAGCACTTTTCTAGCCCTGTAGAAGCGATTGAGCAGGCTGAATGTATTCTTGTCAGTGGTGGTAATACTTGGTGGCTGAATAAATGCCTACATGAGAATGGGTTGATCGTTGCTATTCAACGTGCGGTTCGTGAGCGTGGTGTACCATATATCGGCTGGAGTGCGGGATGTAATGTAGCGACGCCAAGTATTCGTACTACGAATGATATGCCTGTTAGTAACGCCGTAATTATGCCATCTCTGGGGCTATTTCCATTACAAATTAATCCTCACTATATTGATGCTCACATCTCTGGTCATATGGGAGAAACTCGTGATGAGCGATTACAAGAGTTTTGTGTGATTAACCCGCACGAAGTTGTTGTTGCGCTCAGGGAGGGAAGTGGGTTACAAATTAAAGGTAATGAACTTCATTATTTCAGCGGAAAAGATGAAGGTTTTAAACTATTTCAGCATAATAAAACATTCTCAGAACAATTTAATACATTACTATTAGAAAAATTAGTCCCTTTTGATTGCCAGTAAAATGGTATACTAAGCCAGAAAAAGATTGATTTTAAAGTGTTTTATACTCCAAATAATTCGAGCTACAGGTAGGTGATAAAGGAAGATTGGCGGGGCACATAGATAAACTATGTGACTCGGCTAGCTGAGAGTAGTCACTTATACTTCAACGAAAAGCGCTGTAACTTGAAGGATTAAGGAGATAGGCTGTAACTTGTAACCTTGGCCGGACGTCTTATAATGAGACTCCCTCTGTAACAGTAAAAGAAGATAATGAAATACCGTGACCTTAGAGATTTCATCTCGCAACTTGAAAAACAAGGCGAGTTAAAACGTATTACAATGGAAGTCGATCCCTATTTGGAAATGACCGAAATTGCAGATCGCACACTAAGAGCAGGGGGACCGGCCCTATTATTTGAAAATCCCAAAGGCTACAACATGCCTGTCTTGTGTAACCTGTTTGGCACAACTAAACGCGTTGCGATGGGAATGGGGCAAGAGGACATAAAAGCTTTACATGATGTAGGCAAATTACTCGCTTTTCTGAAAGAGCCCGATCCTCCGAAAGGCTTTCGTGACCTTTTCGATAAACTACCAAAATTCAAGCAAGTGCTGAACATGCCTGCAAAACGGCTAAGTTCTGCGCCTTGTCAGGAACAAATTTGGGCCGGTGAAGACGTTGATCTGACAAAAATCCCAGTTATGCATTGTTGGCCAGAAGATGCTGCACCTTTAATTACGTGGGGGTTGACAGTCACTAAGGGCCCACATAAAGAAAGGCAAAATTTAGGTATTTATCGCCAGCAAGTTCTTGGAAAAAATAAAGTCATTATGCGTTGGCTATCTCATCGCGGTGGCGCTTTGGATTTTCAAGAGTGGTGCCAAGCTCATCCAGGCGAAAAATTTCCTGTTGCAGTCGCTCTTGGCGCAGATCCCGCAACCATTTTAGGTGCGGTAACACCAGTCCCTGACACATTATCTGAATATGCTTTTGCGGGGTTATTGCGTGGCAATAAAACCGAGGTTGTTAAATGCATATCGAATGACCTTGAAGTTCCCGCTGGCGCTGAAATTATTCTAGAAGGGTATATTGAGCCGGGCGAAATGGCCCCTGAAGGCCCTTATGGTGACCATACAGGATATTATAATGAAATCGATAATTTCCCTGTATTTACCGTAACTCATGTGACTCAGCGTCGCGATGCAATTTATCACTCAACCTATACAGGAAGGCCACCCGATGAGCCTGCAGTATTAGGGGAGGCGTTAAACGAGGTCCTTGTCCCTATTCTTCAAAAGCAATTCCCTGAAATTGTTGATTTTTATCTTCCTCCAGAAGGGTGCTCGTATCGTCTTGCCGTTGTGACAATGAAAAAACAATATGCAGGACATGCCAAAAGGGTCATGATGGGGGTCTGGTCATACCTGCGCCAATTCATGTACACTAAATTTGTTATTGTTTGTGATGATGATATTAATGCACGGGACTGGAAAGATGTTATCTGGGCAATTACCACTCGGATGGACCCTGCCCGTGACACAGTGATGATGGAAAACACACCAATAGATTATCTCGACTTCGCTTCTCCTGTCTCAGGGTTAGGTTCAAAAATGGGACTTGATGCTACCAATAAATGGCCTGGTGAGACAGATCGTGAGTGGGGGCGTCCTATCGTAATGACAGAGAGTGTTAAATCTCGCATTGATGATATTTGGGAACAATTAAATATTTTTGATAAAAAATAAGAGGGAAACCATGGCAACTTTAAGCTGTAAAGTAACATCTGTTGAATCTATCACGGATACGGTTTATCGGGTGATTTTGTTGCCAGATGGTCCTTTTCATTTTAAAGCAGGCCAATATTTAATGGTCGTGATGGATGAGCGTGACAAACGACCATTTTCAATGGCTTCTACTCCAAATAATAAAGAAACTATCGAATTACATATTGGTGCTTCTGAGATTAATTTATACGCAATGGCTGTAATGGATCGAATTCTGGATCAGAAACGTATAAATATTGACATTCCTCACGGTAAAGCTTGGTTTCGGGAAAATAGCAGTAACGCAATGATTTTAATTGCAGGTGGAACAGGTTTTTCCTATACCCACTCAGTATTGCTTGCGGCGTTAGCTGAAAACCCAAATCGTGACATAACTTTCTATTGGGGCGGTCGTCAATTGGAGCACTTATACGATCTTGGTGAATTGCAGGCCCTCAGTGAAAACTATCCTAATTTAAAGATCACCCCTGTTGTTGAGCAACCAGACGAACTATGGCGAGGTAGAACAGGAACAGTCCTGAGCGCAGTATTAGAAGATTTTGGCGATTTGTCCAGTCATGATATCTATATTGCAGGTCGTTTTGAAATGGCGAAAATAGCGAGAGAACGGTTTTGTAATGAGCGCGGAGCTAAATCGGAGCAGTTATTCGGTGATGCTTACGAATTCATTTAACCCGTCATATTTCAAATTGTAGGGGGGGGGCTTCACTCATTCGCTCTAGTTACATACTTTTGTATGCTCCTAGGGTCTCATTTGCTTGCCGCCTACCGATAACCCGAACTATGAGGGTTAAGTTTGTTGTGGTTATTTGGGCAAAAAAAGGCAAAAAAAACCCGCCCCTGACTAGGCGGGAACATCGACAAAATACAATGTTTGCGAAAACTAAAACTAAAACTAAAACTAAAACTAAAACTAAAACTAAAACTAAAACTAAAACTAAAACTAAATTGTTAAACTCGTTCAATAATTGTGGCTATACCTTGGCCGAACCCGATGCACATGGTGGCTAAACCAAATTGTTTATCGTTTTGTTCTAAATGATTAAGCAAAGCTGTTGAAATTCTTGCTCCTGAACAACCCAAAGGATGGCCAAGTGCAATAGCCCCTCCGCTGAGATTTACTTTATCATCTAATTGGTTTTCTGATAGCTTCAAGCCTTTTAGACAGGCAATAGATTGCGCCGCAAAAGCTTCGTTTAATTCAATAATATCAATATCATTTAAAGTTAGTCCTGCGCGTTTCAATGCGAGTTCACTTGCTGGCACAGGCCCAAATCCCATGATTGATGGGTCACAGCCAACAACGGCCATTGCGCGTATTTTGGCTCGTGGCTTAATTCCTTGCTGCGTGGCATAACTTTCGCTAGTCAGTAACATCGCAGAAGCACCATCAGACAGAGCAGATGAATTACCTGCGGTTACCGTTCCACTAGCAGGGTCAAAAGCGGGGCGAAGAGCGGCTAAACCTTGGAGATTTGCATCAAAACGAATCACTTCATCATAATTGACTGAAATGAGGTTACCTGTGGCATCATGGCCACTAATTGGGACGATTTCGTTATTGAACTTCCCTTTTTCCGTCGCTAAGGCAGCAAGTTGGTGAGACCGTAACGCAAACGCATCTTGCTCTTCTCGGCTAATCTTATACATTTTGGCAAGCATTTCAGCGGTTAGACCCATAGCGCCTGCGGCTTTAGCAACGTGTAAAGTCAGCTTAGGGTTGAAATCTATACCATGAGTCATTGGTACGTGGCCCATATGCTCCACCCCACCAATGAGTACAGATTTTGCATCACCCGTCATAATTAACCGACTCGCATCATGTATTGCTTGCATTGATGAACCACAAAGGCGATTTACTGTAACTGCTGGAACTGTATGAGGAATATCCGTGAGCAATGCTGCATTTTTAGCAACATTAAACCCTTGTTCCAGTGTTTGCTGAACACAACCCCAGATAATGTCATCCAATTCTTTTTTACTTGCGTTTGGATTACGTTCAAAAATTGCATTCATGAGGTGTGCAGAAAGGTCTTCAGCTCTAACATGGCGAAATACCCCACCTTTTGAACGGCCCATTGGTGTACGTATTCCATCAATAATGACGACATTTTCCATAAAATTAACCTCTCGCAACTTTTTTGACATCAATCGCCACGACAGGTGGCTGTGGGTAATATCTTGCATTGGTAGCCGCTTTTTCTTTTAAGCCACTAGGCGCGTGATATAGCGGGCTTAAGTGCTGCAAAGATTCCGTCGTTTTCAAGTAAGACTGGCTACCTAAGGTATCTAAATAGCAGAACACTCCCCCTCTAAATGGTGGAAAACCTAAACCATAAACTAAAGCAATATCTGCATCTGAAGGGCTTTGAATGATACCTTCCTCTAAGCAACGAACAACTTCGTTAATCATGGGAGCCATCATTCGAGCAATAATTTCTTCTTTGGTGAAAGTGCGCTTTGTTGGGCAAATAGTAGCAAGTAATTCATCAGTCCGAGGGTCATCAATTTTTTTCGGTTTCCCTTTTTTATCTTTTTCATATTGATAAAACCCTTGGCCATTCTTTTGGCCAAATCGTTGTTGTTCATACATTACATCGATGGCATTTTTTCCTTTTTTCCCCATCCTTTCAGGAAAACCTTGGGCCATAACTTGTTCCGCATGAAAAGCGGTATCAATACCAACGACATCAAGGAGATAAGCTGGCCCCATTGGCCAGCCAAACTCTTTTTCCATGACTTTATCTATTTCTCTAAAGTCAGCTCCATCTTGTAGCAGCAAATTAAAGCCTGCAAAATAAGGAAAAAGTACTCGGTTAACAAAGAAGCCAGGGCAATCATTGACAACAATAGGGGTTTTACCCATTTTATTGGCGTAGGCAACAACCTTAGCAACCGTGTTATCAGAAGTTTGTTCTCCTCGGATAATTTCGACTAATGGCATCCGATGCACTGGGTTAAAAAAGTGCATGCCGCAGAAATTTTCTGGGCGTTTTAGTGATTTTGCGAGGGTTGAAATTGGAATCGTTGAAGTATTTGAAGCCAGTATGGTTTCTGTTGTTACTAAGGATTCAACTTCAGATAATACAGCAGCTTTGACTTTCGGGTTCTCAACAACGGCTTCTACGACGATTTGGCTATTTTCCACCCCGTTGTAAGATAATGAGGGATGAATTGATGATAAGGTTGCTGCCATTTTCGCAGCTGTAATTTTTCCACGCTCAAACTGATTATTTAATAGCTTTTGCGCTTCTTCAATCCCTAAGTCTAATGACTTAACATTAATATCCTTCATTAAGACTGGCACGCCTTTACTGGCTGATTGATAAGCAATGCCACCGCCCATAATCCCTGCACCTAATACTGTAGCATGTGTTGGAATATCAACATGTTGTGCGACTTTTTTACTGTTTGATTTAACTTGTTGGTCATTTAGAAAAATATTCACTAAAGCACGTGCAACATCACTATGCGCTAGAGGAACAAATGCAGCTGTTTCATGCTTCAATGCCTCATCACGAGTGCAATTTGCTGCTTTTTCTATCGTATTCACAGCAGCCATAGGGGCTGGATAGTGTTTGCCAGCAACGTTGTACACCATCCCCTTAGCGACATTGAAACTCATCGTTTGCTCAATAGGTTTCAATTGTAGAGGACTAAGTTTAGGTTGGCGTTTCTTCTGCCAATTGAAGGCCCCGGTGATTGCAGATTCAATAACTTGCAGCGCTGAGTGTGCGAGAGCTTCTGTACTAACAATCGCGTCAATAAGGCCAAGTTTTAAAGCTTGAGAGGCATCGACATCTTTACCTGCAGTAATAATTTCTAATGCGCTATCTAAACCAATTAATCGAGGTAGACGAACAGACCCACCAAATCCAGGCATGATCCCAAGTTTTGTTTCAGGAAGCCCAATTCGAGCATCAGGTGAAGCGATGCGAAAATCAGTGGATAAAACACATTCACAGCCACCACCTAATGCATAGCCATTAATGGCACAAATCGTTGGAACAGGCAGGTCTTCAATGCGATTAAAAATACTGTTAGCGTAGTGCAACCAATCACTTAGCGTTTCTTTTGATGCTTCAAAGAGTGAAAGAAACTCTTTGATATCAGCACCAACAATAAAAGCGGATTTATCAGAGCGGAAAATTACACCTTGCAGCTCGGTTTGTTGCTCAAGAACAGACACGGCTTCATCAAGTGAAGCAACGGTGTGGGTATCCAATTTGTTAATTGGCCCTGGTGAGTTAAAAACCAGTTCTGCAATCCCTTGTTTCAACCATTGAATATAGATAGTGTCACTTTGATAAAGCATTCTGCTCTCCTCTACGTGGTAGTGTTATCTGGTACGACCAGATGAGTTGAGTGTGACTAGAATGTTAATTAATTGCAAACTTTTAATAACAAAAATGGAAGGTTGGTCACAGCAATTAAGTGAAATAATTAATGTTTTAAATGATAAATTAATTATATATCAATTAATTAGTGCGGGTTTGCAACAGAGCGCATATCCGTTAATAACAGAACGTGGTAAGCTTAATTTTTCTAATTAATGCTGAAAGGTTGAAGGAAATGGAAAAACTGACTGCACTTTACGCTGAACATATTAAAACGTTACAAAACAGAACTCAGCAAGTTTTACAGCGCAGCAAATTAGATGCCATATTGATTCATTCAGGTGAACCCCTACGCATCTTTCTTGATGATAGCGACTATCCGTTTAAAGTTAACCCTCATTTTAAAGCGTGGGTACCTGTCACCGATGTTCCACATTCATGGCTATTAGTTGATGGCGTAAATAAACCTAAACTATGGTTTTATTCCCCTGTTGACTATTGGCATAGTGTTGAGCCACTTCCGAACAGTTTTTGGACTAAAGATATTGAATTAATTCATTTAAAAAATGCGGATGACATTAAAACCTTCCTAACAAGTCTACCGAAAGAAAATGTGGCTTATATTGGTTCGGCAACAGCAAAAGCTGAGTCGTTAGGGATTTCGCTACATAATATCAATCCCAAACCTGTTTTAGATTACTATCATTATCATCGTTCTTATAAAACCGATTATGAACTTTACTGCATGCGTGAAGCGCAAAAAATGGCAGTAAATGGGCACCTTGCCGCTCTCGAAGCATTCCGTGCAGGTATGAGTGAGTTTGATATTAATATTAGTTATTTACAATCAACTGGGCATCGAGATACCAATGTCCCTTATGGTAACATTGTTGCGCTGAACGAAAACGCAGCGGTATTGCATTACACTAAGCTACAGCAAACTGTGCCGAATGAATTGCGTAGCTTCCTTATTGATGCAGGAGCTGAATATAACGGTTATGCTGCTGATATTACGAGAACTTATGCGGCAAAAGGGAAGGATGAATTTGCTGAATTAGTTGCGGATGTCAATACAGAACAGCTCGCTTTAATTGATACAATCAAGGCGGGTGTACGCTATACAGACTATCATGTAGATATGCATCATAGGATTGCTAAAATACTGATTAAACATGATATTATTAAAGGTATTAGCGAAGAGTCAATGGTGGAAAGTGGCTTGACAACGCCATTTTTGCCTCATGGTTTAGGGCACCCGCTTGGGTTACAAGTTCATGATGCTGCTGGCTTTATGCAAGATGACAGCGGTACACATCTTGCGGCTCCTAAAATGTATCCATTCTTACGATGTACTCGTGTTTTAGAACCTAAAATGGTGTTAACTATTGAACCTGGGCTCTACTTCATTGAATCTCTATTATCTGAATGGCGAAATGGGGAGTTTAGCCAGTATTTTAATTGGGATAAAATTGAGTTTTTCAAACCTTACGGTGGGATCCGTATTGAAGACAATATCGTGATCCACGCAAATCGTATTGAAAATATGACTCGAGACTTACATTTACGTTAATGAAACCTTATTTAATACCGGCTGAAACTATTTCTTTTACAGAAGAGATCAAAAAAAGCCAATTTATTACGTATTTAGCTCATACAGATGGTATTGACGCGGCAAAAGATTATATTCAATCAATTAAAGCTCAATACCCAGATGCCCGGCACCATTGCTGGGCATTTGTCGCTGGTCGGCCTGATGATTCACAAAAGTTGGGGTTCTCTGATGACGGAGAACCAACTGGAACAGCAGGAAAACCCATTATGGCGCAACTATTAGGTAGCAACCTAGGGGAGGTTACCTGTGTTGTTGTGCGTTATTTTGGTGGGATAAAACTGGGAACGGGTGGGCTCGTTAAAGCCTATGGAAATGGTGTCCAGCAAGCATTAAGAATATTACCGACAAAGACAAAAGTACCACAAAAAATCTTTAATTTAGTGTGTGACTATTCGTTGATTAATGCGATTGAACAACTCCTTGCTCAGGTGAATGGCACGGTTTTGCACAGTGATTATAATGAAACTGTCTCTTTACAAATTGCAATTCCTGCTACTCTTGAGCAGGAGGTCAATGATAAATTACGCGATATAAGTCGTGGGGCCTTAGCGCTCACGCCAGAATCGGAATAGTAAACAGTTTTATCAAGGAACCTGCCGAATGCATTTTCGTGCAATAACCCGCATAGTCGGGCTGCTTGTCATTATCTTTTCTTTTACCATGGTTATTCCTGGTATTGTTGCGCTAATTTATCGTGATGGTGCAGGTCGAGCTTTTAGCCAGACTTTTGTTACTGCTTTGCTAATTGGCCTTTTTCTGTGGCTACCAACCCGCAATAGCCGGCACGAACTTAAAGCAAAAGAAGGTTTCCTTATTGTTGTTTTATTTTGGACAGTGCTGGGAAGCGTTGGGGCATTACCTTTTATTTTTTCTGAAAGGCCTAACCTTTCGGTTACAGATGCTTTTTTTGAATCGTTTTCAGGCTTGACTACCACTGGTGCGACAACGCTGACAGGGCTTGATTCCTTGCCCAAAGCTATTTTGTTTTATCGGCAGATGCTTCAATGGCTTGGGGGGATGGGGATAATTGTGCTCGCTGTTGCAATCTTACCGCTTTTGGGCGTTGGGGGAATGCAGTTATACCGCGCAGAAATGCCGGGTCCTTTGAAAGACAATAAAATGCGGCCTCGCATTGCAGAAACGGCAAAAACATTATGGCTAATCTATGTACTGCTCACAATTGCTTGTGCAGTTGCTTTATGGATAGCAGGAATGGATGTTTTTGATGCTATTTCCCACAGCTTTTCGACTATCGCTATTGGCGGGTTTTCAACTCATGATGCCAGTATTGGTTATTTCAATAGTCCTGCGATTAACACTATCATAGGTATTTTCCTGATTATCTCTGGTTGTAACTTCGGTTTACACTTTGCAGTACTAACTGGACGTAGTTTAGGGATTTATTGGCGCGATCCCGAATTTAGAATGTTCATCAGCTTCCAATTTGTCTTAGTGGTGATTTGTACTTTAATACTTATGTACCATTCGGTTTATGGCAGCTTCGGGCAAACGCTTGATCAGGCATTCTTCCAAGTTGTGTCAATGGCGACAACGGCAGGATTTACGACAGACAGTTTTTCTGGTTGGCCTCTTTTCTTACCCATGCTTCTATTATGTGCTGCATTTGTTGGTGGATGTGCAGGTTCAACAGGGGGCGGATTAAAAGTTATTCGTATCTTATTGCTTTTCTTGCAAGGCTCGCGTGAATTAAAGCGCTTAGTTCACCCAAATGCGGTCTACACAATCAAACTGGGGCAGCGTGCATTGCCTGAAAGGATCATCGAAGCGGTCTGGGGGTTCTTCTCTGCCTATGCACTTGTTTTTGTCGTCAGCTTATTATTGCTGATCGCAACAGGTGTTGATGAGTTTTCTGCATTCTCAGCAATAGCGACCACACTCAATAACTTGGGGCCAGGTCTTGGGACTGTTGCAGATAACTTTACGTCAATGAATCCAGCCGGTAAATGGATTCTAGTGGTGACTATGTTATTTGGGCGTTTGGAAGTGTTTACTTTATTAGTGCTACTGACTCCAACTTTCTGGCGTGAATAATTGAGTGCAATCTATATATAAGACTATCTATATAGAAATGATAATAATCTAGGAACAATAATGAGCTATTTACTTTTACACTCCAGTACGGATGGGCAAACAAAAAAAATTATTTTAAAAATGGCGGAACAGCTGAGAGGCTTAGGTCGTGAATGTGATATTCGTGATTTAAATACTGACCAACAGCTTAATTTATCAGGCTACGATAAAGTATTAGTAGGGGCATCTATTCGTTACGGGCATTTCAATAAAAAACTACAACGCTTTGTGATCTCCCATCAAAATCAATTGAATTCAATGAAGACCGGTTTTTTTGCTGTAAATTTAACGGCAAGGAAAGAAGGTAAGAATACGGTTGAAACTAACGCATATACGCGAAAGTTTTTAGAAGCGTGTCCTTGGAAGCCAACATTGAAGTCTGTTTTTGCCGGAGCGCTGTTTTATCCGCGTTATAAATGGTTTGATAGAATGATGATCCGCCTAATCATGAAAATGACAGATGGCCCAACCGACCCAAAAACAGAGATTGAGTATACTAACTGGGAAAAGGTTGCCGAATTCGCAACTGAATTTGATGGTTTATAGGTCTTAATTTCAACAAAATGTAGTTATTTTATGTTTTTTGTTTAATAAATCATCGCTTGGTGAAATAAAT